>NZ_JCBAMT010000006.1:0-136919 GCF_059760445.1 Achromobacter sp. D7-1
GGGTGTGGGGGCAAGCGAGGCGATGCAAGGACCTGGCGTGGAGAACAAAGCCGCCGAAGGGCGGCCATTGACGGCGACCCGGCCGGCCGCGCTGCTGTTCCTGTCTGGAACGGCGGCCCTGGTGTTCCAGGTGCTGTGGATCAAGCAGCTATCGCTGGTGGTGGGCGTGGAGGTCAGCGCCATCGCCGGCGCGGTCAGCGCGTTTTTCCTGGGGCTGGCGCTGGGCGGCTGGCTGTTGGGCCGCCGGGCGGACCGCTTGCGGCGGCCGGTGCGCTTCTACGCCATGCTGGAAGCGGCCGTGGCCATGTCCTGCATCGCGGTGACATGGCTGCTGGCGCGCAGCGCCGCTGCCTTTGTCGCGATCGAGAGCCATAGCAGCGTGGCGGCCTGGCTGGCGATAGGACTGCTGCTGGCCATGCCCGCGTTCCTGATGGGCGGCACCTTGCCGGTGCTGCTGCGCGCGGTCAGCCGGCAGGGCGCGGACGTCAGCCGCCGTGGCGGGACTATGTACGCCGCCAATACCTGCGGCGCCATCCTGGGCGCCTTGCTGCCCGCTTTCTGGTTGATTCCACGCTTCGGCGTGCAGGGCGCGGCCCTGGCCGCAGCCTCGTTGAACCTGCTGGCGGCGGCCGGCGCCTGGGCGCTGGACCGCAAGGCAGGCGACAGCGCGACACCCGCCGCCAGCGCGCAAGCCGCCGCCGCGCCCTTGTCCGGCGAAGCGCGCCTGGCCGTGGCGCTGTACGCGGTGGCCGGCGCCGTCGCGCTGGGTTATGAAGTGATCTGGTCGCAGATGATCGTGCCCTTCATGAGCACGCGCGCTTTCGCCTTCGCCATCGTGCTGGCCACCTATCTGGCCGGCCTGGCCCTGGGCGCGGCGCTGTATGCGCGCTGGGCGCACCGCGTGCGCAATCCCTGGCCGGTGTTTGGCTTTCTGATCGCCGGCGCGGGCCTGATCGCGGTACTGGAGGTGGCCGTGCTGGGCAAATGGTTGATCGTGGCGCAGACCCAGGCGGAAGCGGCGGTCTATCAATGGACCGGCAGCGGCTTCGCCGGCATGTGCGCACGCTTCGCGGTGGCGGCAGGCAGCCTGGTGCTGGCGCCCACGCTGCTGCTGGGCGCGGCCTTTCCCGCAGTGCTGCGCATCGCGGTGGGCGATCAGCGCGTGGGCAGGGAGGCCGGCGCCGTGCTGGCTTGCAACACTCTGGGCGGCATCGCGGGCACCTTGCTGACGGGATTCCTGCTGCTGCCCGCCTTGGGCCTGGTGCGGACCTTGAGCGTGCTGGCGGCCATCGCCGCCGCGGTCGGCGCCGTGGCGGCCTGGCGCGGACGCTCCGACGGCCGCGCCGCCACCGGCTGGGCGACCGGCATCGCGGGCCTCGCCACGCTGGCCGTGGTTGCCATGTTGCCGGTGGATCAGTTCGCGCGGCTGCTGCCCGGCGCCAGCGGCGTGGGCCTGGTGTTCTATGAAGAAAGCCACGGCGGCACAGTGGCCGTGGTCGAACGCGCCGGCAACGGCAACCGCTTCCATCGGCTCTACATTCAGGGCGTGTCGAATTCCGGCGATGCCATGCCATCGCTGCGCTACATGCGGTTGCAGGCGCTGCTGCCGCTCATCGTCCACAACGCCGAGCCCAAATCCGCGCTGGTGGTGGGCTACGGCACCGGCATCACGGCGGGAGCGCTGTCGCAGTATCGCGGCCTGGAAAAGCGCGCGGTGGCCGAGCTGCTGCCCGCCGTGCTGCGCGCCGCGCCGCATTTCCAAGGCACGTTCCAGGCCGCCTCGGACCCCGGCCTGGACAAGCGCCTGCGTGACGGGCGCCGCGAACTGCAGGCCAGCGCCGAACGCTGGGACCTGATCACGCTGGAGCCGC
The DNA here is from genome assembly GCF_059760445.1 of Achromobacter sp. D7-1. Lineage (NCBI taxonomy): Bacteria > Pseudomonadati > Pseudomonadota > Betaproteobacteria > Burkholderiales > Alcaligenaceae > Achromobacter > Achromobacter sp. D7-1. The sequence continues at coordinate 1,872 of NZ_JCBAMT010000006.1, forward strand.
CGCCGCCGTCCGCCGCGGGCGTGGTCAATCTGTATTCGCGCGATTTCTACCAGCTTGCCGCGAACCGGCTGGCGCCCCAGGGCATCGTGGCGCAATGGTTGCCGCTGCCCACGCAGAACGAGGACGACACCCGTGCGCTGGTCGCCAGTTTCATCGAGGTCTTTCCGCACGCCCAACTGTGGACCAGCGAGCTGCATGAAATGCTGCTGCTGGGATCGATGCAGCCGCTGGCGCTGGACGCCGCCCGCATCGAGGCGCGCTATAAGCAGCCGGACGTCGCCGCCGCCTTGAAGGCGGTGGGCGTGCCGTCGGCCGCCGCCTTGCTGTCCACCTGGGTGACCGACCGCGACGGATTGGCGCGCTTTGCCGGCCGCACGCAGGCCGTGACCGACGACCGCCCAGGCATCGAATACGCGACCTGGGTCCGTCCGCGCGAGGTGGCGCGAGTCCTGCCCGCGCTGCTGGCGTTGCGCAGCGAGCCGCCGCTGGTCGGCGCCTCCGAGGCGCTGCGCGCCGACATGCAGCTGGAGCGGGCGCGGCTGGACACGTTCTATCGAGCCTCGCTGGCGGCCTATGTGGGCGATCGTGAAACCTGGGGCAGGGAAATGAACAAGCTGGCGCGCGACGACGGCGACAACGCCTATTACCGCTGGTTCATGCCGAGCGCCAGGCAATAGGGCTCAGCTGCATATGCGCCGCCACGGCGCGACCCCATGGGGCGAGCAATAACCGGCGCAGGGCGTCGCCATCGACATGCCGCTCTGACAGCGCAGATCCGGCGCCCGCTCGCCATAAGGCACCATGCCTTGGCAGTCGCACTGCGCCAGCCCAGCGCCCGAAGGCAGCTTCTTGATTGGATCGGCCTCGGCGGTGCGTTCCGCCTTGGCTGCGGGCGGCGCCGGCGCGTCGTCGTCCGCGTCGGCGCGCTCGATCACGCCCCGGATCTTGGCGGACGGCATGTTGCAAGCCTTGGCGATCGCGTTCACCGTGCGGCCGTCGTTGGCCATCGCCAGTATCTTCTTGTCGGCGCAGGCCGCCTCGACGCGCGGCGCGGCCAGGGCAGACAGCGAGAGGGCCGCGGCCAGCAAGATGCCGGATCTGGTCAAGGTCATTGCACGCCTCCTGCACCCATGCCCGAATGAGGAAATACGGCGTAGTCTGCTCAGGCTAGAGGGTTTTGCAAAGAGCGTAGTGCCGGCTGTTTGGGGGTGTCAACGCAGCCCGATTGCCTAGTTCTTCTTGCGGACGCCGGGCCGGCGCCGGCGCTATCCCTAAGCATGAGCCGGCTTGGTGCGCGCGCCATGATGCGACGGCACCAGGCAGTGTCGGACTCAAGCCGCGGCAAGTTCCGCATGCGGACCAGTTGCGAACGGATGCGCGGCGATCTCGGACTGCGCCTGCGCGCGCGCCTCGTGCAGCGCATCCGTGCCGCGCGCCGTGCCTTGCACCGAGAAGAACGTCACGCTCTTCAGGCCTATCGTGCCCAGCACGTGCCTGAGATACGGCGTGAGGAAGTCCGGCTGGCTGTGCTCGCCGCAGCCGAACTCGCCGCCGGACGAAATCGCCACGTAGACCGGACGGTCCGGCAGGCTGCCTTCCTTGCCACGTTCCGTGATCTGGAACGTGCTGCGCACCCGCACCACGTGATCGATCCAGGTCTTCAGCGAGGCCGACACGGTGAAGTTGTGCATGGGCGTCGCGATGACGACATGGGTGGCATCCTGCAAGGACTGGATCAATGCGGATGAACGGCCCAGCGCGCCGCGGTGCTGCCGGCCGTCGTCGGGATCCTGGCGCGCGCTCAGCGTGAGGGCGTAGTCGGTGTCGACCAGGGGCAGGGCGGTTGCGTCCACGTCGACCACGGCCGCGTCCGGCGCGGCGGCGGTGAGCTGGTCGACGATGGTTTGCGACAGGCGATAGCTTTCGGAGGCGCGGCCGCGCGGGCTGCAGATGATGCGCAGGATGTTCATGAGGCGGGAGTTTCCAGGGATTTGCTGAATCGGATGGCGCTGGTCAGCAGACCGGCGCGGAAATAGAAGCGCTGGGCCAGGGCGTTACCCAGGCCGGTGTCGAGCACCAGGCGGGCGCAGCCGCTGTCGCGCGCGACGGCGTCCAGCGCTTGCAGCAACCGGGCGCCCCAGCGCTCGCCGCGGCGGCCTTGCGCCACGACCAGGTCGTCGACGTACAGAAAGCGGCCGTAGATCAGGTTTTCCTGCAGGCGGTAGCCGGCCAGTGCAACGGGCTGGCCGTCGGGCATGGCTGCCAGCAGACGATAGCCATCCGCGCGCATGCGGCTGACGCGCTCGACGAAATCGGCGTCTTCCTTCAGGTGAGGCCTGAGCTCGCGCATGAGCGGCAGGCATGCCCGCAGATCCTGCGGGCTTTCGAGGTGTTGCATGGCGACTTCTGTCATGGATGCACTAGCGGTGTGAGAGTTCATAAGCAGCCATGTTAGGTGCCGCATGCCATAATTAGAAGGGCCATAAAATCCATTTTTAACTATGCCATGATCAGCCCTCAACCCCAGGCCCTGCCAGCATCATCAGGCGACGCCGAGCCCCTGTACCGCCAGGTCTATGAGCGCTTTCGCGGCGCCATCGCCCAAGGCACGCTCAAGCCAGGCGACCGCATTCCGTCGGCGCGGGCGCTGGCCAAGGAGCTAGGCGTGGCGCGCGGCACGGTGGAAGTGGCGTATTCGTTGCTGGCATCGGAAGGCTATATCCAGGCGCGCGGCCAGGCCGGCACGGTGGTGGCGCCCGACGTGCAGCCGCAGCATGCGCCGCCGCCCGCCGCGGCCGTCCCGCCGGAGGCGCCCGGAGACGGCCCAGGCTGGCGCGAGCCATCGGGCCTGCGGCCGTTCCAGCTGGGCTTGCCGGCGCTGGACGAATTTCCGCGCAAGCTCTGGGCCAGGCTGGGCGCCCGCCAGCTGCGCGGCCTGCAGGCCGGGGATCTGGCCTATCCGCCCAGCGGCGGGCTGCCGGCACTGCGCAGCGCGACAGCCGCCTATCTGCAAGTGGCGCGCGGCATCCATTGCCAGCCTTCGCAGGTGTTCATCACCTCGGGCTACAACAGCACGATGGCGCTGATCCTGCAGACGCTGTTCGAGCCCGGCGACCAGGTCTGGATGGAAGATCCGGGGTATCCGCCGACGCGCGCGCTGCTGGAGCAGGCCCGGCTGGAACCGGCGCCCGTGCCGGTGGATCAAGATGGAATCATGGTCGGCGCCGGCATCGAGCGGGCGGGACTGGCGCGCGGCGCGGTGGTGACGCCGGCCCATCAAAGCCCCTTGAGCATGTCGCTGTCATTGCCGCGGCGCCAGGCGCTGCTGGACTGGGCCGAGCGTCGCGGGGCCTGGATCGTGGAAGACGATTACGACGGCGAGTACCGCTACGTCGGCCGGCCGCTGCCGGCGCTCAAGAGCCTGGATACGCAGGGCCGGGTGCTGTATGCCGGTACCTTCAGCAAGGTGCTGTTTCCCGGCTTGCGGCTGGCCTATCTGGTGGTGCCAGAGCCGTTGGCCGGACGCTTCGCGCAGTCGGCGCGGCTGCAAGCGGGCGCGGCGCCGGGCCTGACGCAGGCCATCCTGAGCGCCTTCATGGCCGAGGGGCATTTCGGCCGCCACATCCAGCGCATGCGCAAGCTGTACGCGGAACGCCGCGCCGCGACCGTGGCGGGCCTGAGCGCGGCGCTGGGGCAACGTCTGCGGATAGAACCCCAGCCGGGCGGCATGCATATGGTGGCGCGCCTGGATGATGGCCAGAGCGACGTGGCGCTGGCCGGACGGATGGAGGAGCAGGGCATGTACGCGGGTGCGCTGTCGCGCTGGTACGCCGCCCCGCAGCGGCAATCGGCGCTGCTGCTCAGCTTCACTAATATCGCCACGCAGGCGCAGGCCCATGAACTGGGCCTGCGGATCCTGAAGCTGATGCAGTCTTAGTTCAGGCCGGCCTTGTCCAGGCCGTAAGCCGCATCGGCCGAGCCCGGCACGGTGCGGAAGGCCACGTTCAGCCGGTTCCAGCCATTGATGCCGACCACCAGCAGCGTCAGGTCGGAAATCTCCTGCTCGGACAACTGCGCGCGCGCCTCTTCATAGACGGCATCCGACACGCCCTGCGCGGACAGGGTGGTGACGGCCTCGGTCCAGGCCAGCGCCGCGCGCTCGCGCGGCGAGAACAGCGTGGATTCGCGCCAGATGGCGACGTGATGCAAGCGCAGCTCGCGTTCGCCCGCGATCCTGGCCTGCTTGATGTGCATGTCCAGGCAAAAGCCGCAGCCGTTGATCTGCGAAGCACGGATATCCACCAGTTCGCCGACCTCCCGGACGATGGGGGTCTTTTTCAGCGACATGCTGAATTCCAGGTACTTCCTGGATTGTTCTTCGGATACCTGGAAGTAATTCAAACGCTGCGTCATGTTGCTGCCTTTTCGATGCGTGTAGCCGAGCGGAATCTCGTGCCGACAGGATGACGCAGCTTGGCCCAGGGCAGAAGTGCCATAAATGGAGTTTTCATCTGGGCCATGAGCGCGGCCGCGCGCCGCCGCAACGCTCAGGCCGGCCAGCGCAGCACGAAGCGGGCGCCGCCCAGGGGGCTGTCGTGTATCTCGATGCCGCCGCCGTGGCTGGCGGCCACCCGCCAGACAATGGCCAGGCCCAGGCCGGCGCCGCCGGTGCCGCGGTCGCGGCTGTCGTCCAGCCGGATGAAGGGCTCGAACACCCGCGCGCGGTCGGCCGGCGCGATGCCGCTGCCGTCGTCGTCGACAATGAGTTCGAAGCCGCCCGACGGGCATTGCCTGAGCTTCACCTCGACATGCCGGCTGGCGTAGCGCACCGCGTTCTGCACCAGGTTCAGCAAGGCCCGGCTCATGTAGCGCGGATGCAGCCGCACGCGCGGCGGGTAGTCGCGGTGCACATGGCACTGGATGGCGCGCGCCTCGGCCTGGTGCGCGACCTGGGCCAGGGCTTCGCCCAGCCAGTCGCAGGTGTCCACCGTTTCCAGCCTGACGGTGTCGTCGGCGGGGCGCTCCAGGCGCGCGTAGACCAGCAGTTCGGCCACCAGCGTTTCCAGTTCGCAGATGTCGGCCTGCATGTCGCGCAATATCTGGTGCCGCCGGGGCAGGTGCTGGTCGTGGCCCAGCAGCGCGACCTCGAAGGACAGGCGCGCCAGCGGCGTGCGCAATTCGTGCGAGACGGCATTGGTCAGGCTGCGCTGGTTTTCGATCAGCGCCGAAATGCGTTCGGCCATTTGGTTGAAGCTTTCGCCCACGTGCCGCATGCCCGCCAGGCGCGACAGCCGCACCCGCGCGCCGAGTTCACCCTGGCCCATGCGCAGCGTGGCGTTGCGCAGCCGGTCCAGGTCGCGCCACAAAGGCAGGGCCCAGAGCAGCAGCAGGATGATGCCCACGATCAGGCTGAGCGCGGCCCAGGCGGCTATCGTGATCCATCTTTCAACGGCTTGCGGCGCGCGTGGCAGGCTCAACTCCAGCCACTGACGGGGTTCGCCGGGCAGGGGAGCGACGTAGACGTTGTACTCGTCGCGCATGATGAAGCCGGCGCTGGCGAGCTGCTGCCGTTCCGCTGGCGTGGGCTGGGCTTGCGCGTCCGTGAGCAGCTTCAATCCCAGGCCGTAGTGCGGCTGTATCTCGTCGCGCAGGTAATCCGCCCGCGCGCCTTGCGCCAGGCCATCCAGTTCCTTGCGCAAGGCGTGTATCTGCCCCCGGACCGATTGGTATGAGAGGTCCGCGCTCAGCGGGTCCAGCAGATACTCGAGGCTGCGCTGCACCAGCTGCGATCCCGCGATGTAACCGATAGCGGCGACCACGAAGATGCGAATCGCGAACTTGAGCATTGGGGATTTGAACCGGAAATGGCGACCTGGGATGCTATAGGGCCGCGCCAGGGGCAGTCCGCCGATATTTGTACGGTATTTGTAAAGTTGTTTGAAGCGCGGCCGGGCGGCGAGGTAAACCGGCCATATGGCCCGGGCCGTTCAGGCGGTTGAATCCGTCACGCCGCCCGGCTATAAGCATGGGGCGGGGGCCGGACCCTCATGCCCCGCCTGCCGATGAAGCCCGAATCCCATGCCGCCGCTGCCACCCCACCAAGACGAACACGTCGCCAGCAAGCCCGCCACCCCCACGCGCGAACAGTCTGGCCAGGGCTCCTGTCTGGAAGTCTTCCTGGTTTTCCTGCGCCTGGGGCTGACGTCCTTCGGCGGGCCGGTCGCGCACCTGGCGTATTTCCGCAGCGAATTCGTGGAGCGCCGGCGCTGGCTGGACGATTACGCGTATTCCGACCTGGTGGCCCTGTGCCAGTTCCTGCCGGGGCCGGCCAGCAGCCAGGTCGGCATGGCGATAGGCTTGAAACGCGCCGGCTGGGCCGGCATGGCGGCCGCCTGGCTGGCGTTCACACTGCCCACCGCCGTCGCCCTGATCCTCTTCGCGCTGGGGCTGGCGCAGTTCGGCTGGCTGTCCGCCTCGGGCGCCATCCATGGCCTGAAGGTCGCGGCGGTGGCTATCATCGCGCAGGCGGTCTGGGGCATGGGGCGCTCGCTCTGTCCTGACCGCGAGCGGGCCGGACTGGCGGTGGCGGCGGCGCTGATCACCATCCTGATGCCGACCACGCTGGGGCAATTGAGCGCGATTTTGCTGGGCGCCATCGCCGGCATGGCCGCGCTGCAGGTGCCGCCGCGTCCGGCGTTGGCGGTGCAGCCGCTGAAGGTGTCGCGCCGTGCCGGGTACACGGCCTTGGCGCTGTTCGTGCTGCTGCTGGCGGGCTTGCCGGCCTGGGCCGCGATCAGCGGTATGCCGCTGGCGCAGCAGCTATCCGGTTTCTACCGCGCGGGCGCCCTGGTGTTCGGCGGCGGCCACGTGGTGCTGCCCTTGCTGGATTCCGCGGCGGTGGCGGGCGGCATGGTGTCCAACGCCGATTTCCTGGCGGGCTATGGCGCGGCGCAGGCCATGCCGGGGCCGCTATTCGCCTTCGCCGCCTTTCTGGGCGCAATGTCGTCCGGCCCCTTGTCGGGCTGGGCTGGCGGCCTGATGCTGCTGGTCGCCATCTTCCTGCCGGGCGCCTTGCTGGTGACCGCCGCGCTGCCGTTCTGGGAAAGCCTGCGGCGGCGTCCAGGCGTGCGCAATCTGATCGCGGGCGTGAACGCCAGCGTCGTCGGCATACTGCTGTCGGCGCTGTACGACCCGGTCTGGACCAGCGCCATCCGCGACCGCGCCGACTTCGGCCTGGCCTTGCTGCTGTTCGGCCTGCTGGTCTACGCGCGTTGGTCGCCCGTGTGGGTGGTGCTGGTGGCCGCTGCCGGCGGCTGGGCGCTGGCGTAGCGGGGCCGCGCGCACGACCCCGCCCGACAGCGCTAGGACTGCCAGCGCGGCCGGCGCTTCTGCAGGAAGGCGTCTATGCCTTCGCAGGCGTCGGCTTCCATCATGTTGCGCGCCATCACGTCGCCGGCGTAGTCATAGGCGTCCGCCAGCGCCATCTGCCGCTGTTGGTAGAACATGCGCTTGCCGTAGCGGATTGCGGCGGGGCTCTTGGCAAAGATGTCGTCCACCAGCGCGCGCACGCGCTGGTCCAGCTGCGCCTCGGGCACCGCGTCATTGACCAGGCCCCAGTCCCTGGCCTGGCCGGCGTCGATGAAGCGCGCCGTCACCAACATTTCGAAGGCGCGCTTGGCGGACACGTTGCGGCTCAAGGCGACCGCGGGCGTGGAGCAGAACAGGCCGACGTTGATGCCGGATACCGCGAACTTCGCCGTGTCCGCAGCCACGGCCAGGTCGCAGCTGGCCACCAATTGGCAGCCGGCGGCCGTGGCAATGCCATGCACCTTGGCGATCACCGGCACGGGCAGGGCCTGCAGGCCTTGCATCACGGCGCTGCATTTCCTGAAGAGGTCGCGGTAGTAATCCAGCGAGGGCTGGCTACGCATTTCGCGCAGGTCATGGCCTGCACAGAACGCGCGGCCGCTGGATTCCAGCACCACGCAGCGCACGCTCGCATCGCGCGACAGGGCGTCAAGTTCGGCCTGCAGCGCAGCCAGCAGGCTTTCGGACAGCGCATTGAACTGGCCGGGGCGGTTCAGCCGCAGCGTCACCACGCCGCCTTCGGCATGGCGCGCCAGGACCGGCTCTTGCGCCGCTTCTTCGATATTCATGTCGTCTCCAGGATGGGCTATTCCTGGATAGTAGAGGGATATGGCGCCTGGCGGAGCGGGGCTGGGCCCTCAGCCCGCGGCCAAGCGCCGCGCCATGCCGGGCGACAGGCACAACAGCGGCCCGACGATGACGGCGCCGATCAGCGCCATGGCCAATTGCGGCGACATGCCGCTATCCAGCAGGACGGTGGCGATGACGGCCGATCCGCTCATCTGGAAAAGGCCATACACCGCGGCCGCGGTGCCGGCGCGCTCGGCGAACGGCTCCAGCGCCAGGCTAAGGCCCGAACCCAGCGCCAATGAAAAGCCCACGGTCAGCACGGCCACCGGCAGCATGAAGACCCAGGCCGACAAGGGCAGCCACAGCCACGCGGCCAGATGCATGGCCGCCGCCGCAAGCAGAGCGGCCATACCCACGCGCACCATGGTATGGCGGCCAAAACGCGAGATGAAGGCGGGCGCGAGGAAGAAGGCCCCAATGTTGATCGCCGCGTTGCCGCCGAACCAGGCGGAAAAACCCAGCTCGGAATAACCCAGCTGCTGCACCAGCACCACCGGCGCAGCGGAGACGAACACCAGGATCATCGCCATGCCGGCCATGCCGAACGCCGCGAAATACAGAAAACGGCCGCTGGCCGCGATCGGCGCATAGCGGCGCAGGCTGTAGAGCGCGCCTTGCGGCTTGGCGGGCTTGGCCCGCGTCTCCTCGAAACGGATCGCCAGAAAACCCGCCAGCGTCAACGCGAACAGCACCATGAAGACAAAGGTGCTGCGCCAACCCGCGTGGACGGCCAATGCGCCGCCCACCATGGGCGCCAGCGCGGGCACGGTGCACAGCGCGCCATTGAGATAGCTGTAGACGCGTGCGCCCACCGCGGGGCTGAAGCAGTCGCGCACCGCCGCGAAGGCCACCAGCGAGGCCGAGCAGGCGCCCAGCCCCTGGATCACGCGCGCGACGTAGAACACCTCCAGCGAACTGGCCGAGGCGCCCAGCGCCGAGCCCAGCAGATAGGCCAGCGCACCGCCCAGCGCCACGGGCCGGCGGCCATATCGGTCGGCCAGCGGGCCGATCAGGATCTGGCCCACGCCCACGGCGAAGATGAACAAAGTGATGCTGGCTTGCAGCGCGGTGACGGGCTGGCCATAGTCCTGCGCCATGGTGGGCAGGGAGGGCAGATAGATATCGATGCCCATCGGCGTGAGCGTGACCAGTCCCATCAAGAGACCGATCAGCCAGCGTTGGCCGCGAGGGGATAATGCAGACTTCATGGCAGGCTCGGGGTCCGTAGCGAACCCGGGAAAACCCGATATTATCCATGAACCGGCGTAGAATCTTCTTCCTATGAATGCACCCGCCCTCCGACCCCGCATCGTCATCCATTACTGCACGCAGTGCCAGTGGCTGCTGCGCGCCGGCTGGATGGCTCAGGAACTCCTGTCGACGTTCTCCACCGACCTGGGCGAGGTCGTGCTGCAGCCCGGCACCGGCGGGATTTTCCAGGTCACCTACAACGGCGACCTGATCTGGGACCGCAAGAGCGATGGCGGATTTCCCTCGGCCAAAGAGCTGAAGCAGCGCGTGCGCGACCGTCTTGATCCTGGACGCACACTGGGCCATATCGACGGCCACACTGCCGGGCCGCTGGCCACGCCTGACGCCTAGCCTGTTCTGATCCAGCGGAGCCTTACACAGGCTCCAGCGCCCGTGAACGGCCGGCCCCGCGAGGCCGGCCGACGTAAGGTGCGGGCTCGCGCGGCTACACCGAAGACTGCGCCTGCTTCAAAGCCTCGCGGCCCTTGCGTTGGCGCACCGCCGACATCACCAGCAAAGCGATCAATCCCACGCAGGCCGCCACGAAACCCAGGCTGATGGGCCGCGTCACGAAGATCGCCAGATCGCCGCGCGACAGCAGCAGGGCGCGGCGGAAGTTCTCTTCCACCATGGGGCCGAGCACGAAACCCAGCAACAGCGGCGCGGGCTCGAAGCGCAGGCGGATCAGCGCATAGCCTGCCGCGCCGAACAAGGTCACCATGGCCACGTCGAACAGATTGTTGTTGGTGCTGTAGACACCGACGCAGACGAAGAACAGCGCCGCCGGGAACAGATAGCGGAATGGCACCGTCAACAACCGCACCCACATGCCGATCAATGGCAGGTTCAAGAGCAGCAATAGCACGTTGCCGACCCAGAAACTGGCGATCAGCCCCCAGAACATGTCGGCGTGCTCCACCATCATCTGCGGTCCCGGCTGGATGCCGTGGATGATCAGCGCGCCCAGCATCAGCGCCATCACCGGGTCGCCCGGGATGCCCAGGCTCATGGTGGGAATGAAGCTGGTCTGCGTCGATGCGCTGGTCGCCGCTTCCGGCCCCGCGATGCCCTCGATGGCGCCGCGCCCGAAGCGGCGCGGCTCGCGCGCCACCTTCTTTTCCGTCGCATACGAAATGAACGAGGCGATGGTGGGGCCGGTGCCAGGCAGGATGCCGAAAGCCGCGCCGATGGCCGTGCCGCGCACCAGCGCGCCGCGCGATTGCTTGATGTCGCCGGCTTCGGGCCGCATCGACTTCATGCTGATCTTGGCGGTGGTCACCTTGGCGTCGCCGCCGATGCGGTTGATGTTCTTCAGGAAGTCCGCCACGCCGAACAGGCCCATGGCCAGCGCCACGATCTGCAGGCCATCGGACAGTTCAAGAATGCCGAAGTGAAAGCGCATCGTGCCCGTGTTGACGTCGGTGCCCACCACGCCCAGCAGCAGTCCCACCACCACCATCGCCACGCCCTTGATCGCCGACCCCTTGGCCAGGGCCGCGCCAGCCAGCAGGCCCAGCATCATCATGGAGAAGTACTCGGCGGGACCGAACTTGAAGGCCACGTCCACCAGCATCGGCGAAAACAGGATCATCGCCAGAATGCCCACCGACGCGCCGCAGAACGACGAGAACATCAGCATGAACAGCGCCGAGCCTGCCTTGCCGTTGCGCGCCAGCGGATTGCCGTCCAGGCAGGCCACCGCGTGCGAGGCGGTGCCGGGCAGGTTCAGCATGATGGAGGTAATGCCGCCGCCATACTGCGAACCGTAGTAGATGCCCGACAGCATCACCAGCGCCGCCGTCGGCGTCATGGTGTAGGTAAGCGGCAGCAGGATGGAGATCGCGGCCAGCACGCCCATGCCCGGCAGCACGCCGATCAGGTTGCCCATGAACACGCCGAAGGCGGCCCACATCAGGTTGTCCAGCGCGAAGGCGACGGAGAACCCGTGCATCAGGTTGTTGAGGATTTCCATCGATCAGCCCCAGCGGAACAGCGGGAACTGCAACTGCAGCGCCCAGGAGAACACGGCCACGCCCAGCACGGTCACGCCCGTGGCCAGCAAGGCCGCGCTGCGCGGCGTGTGCTGACGGTCGCCCATTGCGGAAATGAAGACCAGCGCAAAGGTCGCGGGCACCAGACCGCCGTACTTGCCCAACAGGATGAAGGTCATGAGTCCGCCGATGATGCAGCCCCAGCCGCGCCAGTCTGGCGGCGGCTCGTCTTCGGCCTCTTCCTCCACGGCCGCGGGAGCCGCGGCCATGCGCGCGATCATCAAGCCCAGCAGCACCAGCAGCACGCCCAGGATGGCGGGGAACATGCCCGGCCCCATGCGCGCAAGGCTGCCGATGTTGTAGGTGGATGCCTGCGCGATGGCGCCCAGGCCCAGCACGATCATCGTGCCGGCCGCCCAGGCCTCGCGCCGCGCGGCGCTGCGTTTGGATTGCATCTGTAGTCCTCCCGTTGTTGTGCTTTTGCCTGACTACGTTCTGAACAAAAGCTGACTTTTGATTGAACGCGGAAGTCTAGGAATCCAAACTTCCGTTCACCTTTCAGGTGGACGGGCAATGTGCAAAACAGGCCTTTTTCCGGCCAAAACGGGGGAAATCCCTAGGCCGCGTGGGAACCGCGGGCAGGGCAATGCCTTGCGCAATGCGCAGACGGCTACAACGATGAGAAGAAGGAATTGAGTCGCGGCGCGTGTTCAGCCCTTGGGCACCCAGGGCTTGCGCTGGCTGCCGGCCAAGGCGGCGTCCAGGCGCTGCTTGGCTGCCTCGGGCCAGCAGGCGTCCATGTCATAGAACTCGTCGGCCGCCGGCACATTGTCCGGGATGCCCACCCACGGATGCTTGGAACGCACAAAGCAATGCGCGCCAGGCGGAAAATCGGCGGCGCGGTCCAGCGTGCCGGCGTATATCAGCGCCACCGTTTCGCCATAGCCCGGATGATGGCTCCACAACAATCCTGCGCAGGCTGCGCAACGCACGATCACGACAGTCTCGCCGTCATCGGCGGTCCGGTCCGCGGGATGGCGGCACACCTCGCCCTGCAAGCTGCGCACGCGGTTGGATTCGATCACCGCGTTCATGGCGAAGGCGGTGCCGGAATGGCGCTGGCACAAGGTGCAATGGCAGCAATGCACGAACATGGGCGGACTGGCGAGGCGGTAACGCACAGCGCCGCAATCGCAGCCGCCTTCGATGGGAGCTTGGGTCACGATGAGTCTCCTTTGAAGGGGTGCAGCCAGTGTATTGAGGCGGCAGGCGGGCGGGCAGTGGCAATCGCGTCACGATGCCGGGGGATTTGCGTCAATATCGCGGCGGCCGAGGCCCATGCGCACGCGTCCGGGGCCTGGCCTTCCGTCCGAAAGCGAACGTCCGGCAGCCGCCTAGGCAGGGCGGCCGCCAGCGGCAGCATTGCTTTTTCAGGCAATACGATGCTAAAATACGACAACTTTCGGCAAAATCACAACAAAACCAAGCGCCGAAAAAGTCGCTGGCGGCTGCGGCCGCCATTTTCGTTTGCGTTGCCTGCGCGCATGCCCCCCGCGCCCCAATGGCATCCATTGGAACAGCATCCATGGCACGCACGAATCTCATGCATTGCGCTTAGTGCGGGGGAAAGCCATGCGCCCTGAACAGGAGAACGTTCATGTCTCATCAACTCGTCGGCAAGAAGTGGCAATTCGAGATTCCGCCCCTGGACTGGAAGGCGCCCGAGACCAACAAGGAAGCGGACATCAAGGTCGCTGCCGTGGACGCGGACTCCGCCGAAGACAAGGACGCCTGACCCGGCGCCAAATCAGCCCCTGAGTTTGCCGCCCGGCGGGCAGGGGCGTCAGGCCGCGTGTGTCACCACGCGGTTGCGCCCCTGCTGTTTGGCCGCATACAGCGCGGCATCGGCGGCTTGAAACACCGTGTCGACATCCGCGCTGCCCGCCGGCCATTGCGCCACGCCGGCCGACACCGTGATCTCCAGCGCGCCCTTCAGGCGGTGCGTCTCCGTCCTTCTGCGCAGGCGCTCGGCCATGCCCGCCGCCTCCTTGGCCCCCGCGCCGGGCAGCAGGATCAGGAATTCCTCGCCCCCGCTACGACAGAGTATGTCGGTCGGGCGCGAACAGTCGCGCATCAGCTGCGCCATGCCCTGAATCACTTCGTCGCCAGCCGTGTGGCCGTAGGTATCGTTGACCCGCTTGAAGTGGTCGATGTCCAGCGCGATCACGGCAAAGGGCGTTTCGGCTGCCTGCAACGTCTCCACCGCCTGCAGCGTACCGCGGCGGTTGCGCAGCCCGGTCAGGGGATCGGTGATGCTGGCTTGATTGAGCTTGCCGATCTTGTCCTGCAGGTTGGTGTAGCTCCTGATCACTGCGCGCTTCAGGCGTTCGGCCTCGAAATACCAGGCTTGCACCGAGCGCACCCGTTGCATCGCCACCGCCATGTCGTGATGCTCCACATTGGTCGCCAACTGCGACAAGGGCTGCGAGATCTTGCGCGCGCACCACCAGATCGCCAGCAGGAACAGCAGGGCGAAGGGCGCCGCGTAGCGGATCAGCGCCCAGATGAGGTCGTTCAAGGGTTCCAGCGTGGCCTGCGCGGGACGCTGCGCGACCACGCCCCAGCCGCTGCGCGACACGTGGGCATATCCCGCCAGCATGTCCACGCCGTGCGTATTGACCAGGCGCTGCGCGCCGTCCTCGCCCCGCATCACCGCCGCCACCACCGGGTTGCCGCTCACATCCTCGCCCACGCGTTTACTGTCGAGGTGATAGATCAGCCGCCCATCGCTGTCCACCACATACAGATAGGAGCCGTCCTGGTAGGGATGCTTGCCCAACAGATTATGCAAGGCTCCCTCGTCGCGCAGGTAGATCGTGCCTGAGACATAACCCAGGTAGGCGCCGCTCTCCGAATGAATCGGATGGGAAACGTTGATCAGCAGATTGCCGGCAATGGACACATAGGGCTTGCTGATCAGCGGCTTGCGCGTTTGCAGCGCCATGCGGCTGCTGGCATTGTCGACCCGCGAACCCTCGAAGTTGCGGATGCCCTGGCTGGCGGCCAGCATGATGCCGTCGGCGCGCACGATGCCCACGGAGTTGAAGCTGTCGGTCTGCTCGCGCAGGCGCTCAACTTCCACGGCCAGCAATTCCCGCGAATCGAAGCGCGCCGCCACGTAGCGGGCGCTGTATTCCAGCTGCCGCAGGGCCGAATCCAGAAAGGTGCCGGCGCTTGCGGCCAGCTTGGCGGCGTAGACCCGGTTGGCTTCCAGCGTGTTGGCGATGAGTTGTTCGCGCTGCACCCGATAGCTGGCGTACAGGGCGTTGGCGGTGGCGGCGAGGGCGCTGAATACGGTAAGCGCAAGCACCAGCCCGCGTAGGTTGATTCGCATGTGGATCGTGTCAGGCTGAATTCGGATTGCGGCGAGTGCGCGCGATTTTACCCGCGCGGAGCGTCCGGTTCGTCCAGCAAGCGGGCCGCGGGTGATTCGGCCGCCGCCCCGGCGCGGAAGTAACCCATCACGGTGGCCACGCTGGCGTGGCCGGTCATGGCCATGGTGTCGCCCAGCGGCACGTTCCGGCGGCCCGCCTCGGTCACGAATCCGGAACGCAGGCTGTGAGCTGAATAGTCGCCCTCCAGCCCGGCCAGCTTGCAGCGTTCCAGCACGATGTCCCGCACCGCGGCCGCGGCCAGCGGCTCGCCCAGCACGTCGCCGCGCCGCACCCGCCGGAACAGCGGGCCTTGCGTGATGCCGCTGGCGCGCAGCCATGCATCGAGCGCCTGGGCCGCCACGCCGGCGATGGGCTTCTGGTCGTTGGCACGGGCGGCGCCCGATTGATTGGTCTTGGAATGCGCCAGCGCAAACAGAAAGCCATCGGCCGTGCGCCGCGTGTTTTCCATCGTCGCGCGCACCACCTCGGAGCGCCTGCGGCCGCCGCTGGCCCAGGCGAACAGCAGCAGGGCGCGGTCGCGCACTCCGCGCAAGGAATCGTCGCAGGTCGCCAGCATGGCTTCCAGCGGCTCGCGCGTCAGCGCCACCTTCTTGGCCGGCGCCACGCCGCGCCGGGCGTAGGCGCGGCGCGTCCTGGAAAGCAATTCGCGCACCGCCGCGGCGCGGCAGGGGTTGGGGTGGCCGTGCAGTTCATGCGCCTTCGACAGCACCGATATGCGCTGCAACAGCGTGTTGAGGCTAGGCGCGCCCAGCCTGCCTTTGGCCTTGAGCCGGACCAGCTCCTGGTCCAGCGCCAAAGGCAACTCCCATTTGAGCCCTTGCTCGGTCGAGCGCTGGGCATGGTCGACCACGAACTGAATCACCGCGGCTTCCGGGACGGGCAGGGCGAAGGGACGGGAATAGCGCAGCTCGAACCACGCGCTCCAATAGCGGATGGCGGCGCGGTAGCTGGCGAGCGTGTTGGCCGAGCTGCCTTCGCGCAGCAGGACGCTTGCCGCGGCATCGGCCTGGGCGTCCAGGGTGAGCGGGTCCAAGGCGGGCAGCGGCGCCTGCGATTTCAGCTGTGTCATGGGCGGATGAGTAGGGGCAATCTTCCTTCATGCCTATTATTGTGTACTTGGCATGATCTTTCGGATGCATTATAGATTGCCCCGGAAAGCATTATGACGTTGCCGTCAGGCCTGGAAAAAAGCAGCCTTTATTTCCTTCATAAGACCCTTGGCGGCTTGGCTCAGGAGGTGAAAATCCCTGCTCAATAAACAGATGTTTCGGTCCGGGAGATTATCAGTGAGAGCAAGCGGGGAGAGGACCTGACGAAATGCGGCCATGTTGAATGGCGTAGCCGACCATATGCTGATTGCGTCCGAATTCCTTGCCAGCTCTATATACAGTCCGATCGACGCGCAATGAATAATCCGTTCGGGCAATGCGCAGCCCAGCATCTGAAAACATCTGACCAAGGGCGAGGTCTCGTCGCTTATCGGGTCGAGTGTAATCCACTCATAGCGCAGGATTTCCTCAAGAGTGGTGGCGTTCAGGGCGGGATGGCCGGGCCTGACCCCAATCATCGTCTTTACCGTCGACAGTGGAATCGCCGAGCAGGCGGCAGACTCCGCAGGCATCTCGGTCGATATGGCGAAATCAAGCGTCCCATCCCGCAACAAAGTGAGCAGTTTGCCTGGCCTCTCTTCGACAATCGTGATCTGGACATCGGCGTTCCGTTTCCTGAATTCCAGAATCGCCTTCGCCACACCGGCAGTGCCAGCCACTGGCGCGACGCCGATGGTCAATGCGCCAGTGAGGCGTCCCTTTAGCGCCGCAATATCCTGGCGAGCGCGCGCGACCTCCGCATTTATCAAGCGCGCCCGGTCTGCAATCGCGGCGCCGGCCTCTGTCAGCCGCATCCCTTGCGCGGTCCGCACCAGGAGCGGCACTTCCAGATCTGCTTCCAGTTCTCTCAGCGATTTACTTACGGCCGATTGAGTGAGATGCAATCGATCGGCTGCGCGGTTGATGTTGCGTGTCTCCACAACAGCCAGAAAGGCCCGCAATTGGTTTAGTTTCATGAAACCTGGGGCACGGGTTGCGTCGATCCGGGTTTCGCGCGGCTGCTGGCCTCTCTGATCCAACGATACGTAATCCCCGATTTCTTCATTCTGTGGCGCTCCTAAGCGGGAGGATTCTACTTCTGGCTACCGCACCCTTGTGAGGAATTTTCCCTTGCACCTGACTTGGGCCACAACCAAAAGTTTTTTGATCAAAAAAAAGTCGCGAGACCTGCCCAACAAAGGTGACATGATCGATCGGCAATCGCTGCCGATTTTTACCGAGAATTTTCTCAGCGATGGCGATTTCAAGAATCCATCAATCAATTTATCCATATTCGTAATGTTTTTCGAATATGGAAATCGATATAACAGTGCTGGGCAAGGATCGAGACTGCCATGAAAAACCCTCCTTATCGACGCGTCACCCTGACCATGGTGATGGCCGTTGCGGTCATCTGCACCCTGGATAAGCTGATTTTTGCCTTTGCCGGTCCGTCCATCATCCACGACTTGGGCTTGACGCCCGTGGAGTTTGGATTCGCAGGCAGTGCGTTCTACTTCGTTTACTCCTTTGCCGGCGTGGCGGTTGGCTTCCTCGCCAATAGAGTCAAGACCAAATGGATCTTGCTGGCCATGTCGCTGCTGTGGGCCGCTGCGCAGTTCATCGTCAGTTTCGTCAGCAGCTTCGCCGCGCTCGTCGCCAGCCGAGTGTTGCTGGGAGCCGCAACGGGGCCTGCAACCGCCACCACTCAGCATGCCGGCTTCAAGTGGTATCCAGCCAATGAGCGTATCGGCGTCTCGACGCTGATACAGGTCAGCATGCTGTTGGGCGGATTGCTTGCCAGCGCAGTCATGCCGTTGTCCATCCAGCACCTAGGCTGGCGGCTCTCCTATCTGTTGCTAGGCGTGGTCAGCGTGGTTTGGGTCGCGCTCTGGCTGCCATTTGGCCGGGAAGGCTCGATTGGCGAGCAGGCGGCGGGCGAAGCACACTCAAGGGTGTCGTACCGCCGGATGTTGCTGAGCAGGTCGTTCCTGATGATTGCGGTGATGGGTTTCATCGGATACATACCGAACGTCCTGGCCGTCAGTTGGCTGCCCGTCTTTCTGCAGAAAGGAGTGGGGCTAAGCCCTGCGCAGATGTCTGCCTACCTCATATCGACGACCCTGGCGGTCATTCTCACCAATCTGATTGCGTCGGCGCGCAGCAAGAGGGCATTGCAGAGAGGCGCCTCGTTCAGGAAGGCAATGGTCCGGCCTCCACTCTTTGCCTGCATGGTGGGGGGCGCGATATACCTTGGACTGCAGTACGTAGGCGGAAGCATGCCGGCGACCTTGGCGTTGTTCTTCGCCGGCTCGATCGCCATAAACATCATGCCCGCGTTCGGGTTCGCAATCGTTGCGTACCTGTCGCCGGATTCGCAACGAGCCTCCATGCTGGCGATCTACAACGGCATTATTACCACTGGCGGGATCCTGGCCCCCGCCTTGATCGGCTACATGATCTCCGCCACCGGCGGAGACGTCCTCGCCGGCTTCGGACAGTTCTTCACGGTGTGCGGGGCGGTGGCGGTAGGGGTGAGCATCCTCGCCTTGATGGTGCTGGATCCCGAGAAAACACGCAAAGCGCTGGATCAGGACGCTGGCAAAGAAGCGCATCTGCAGTCGCCCGCATCCGTCTGACAAAAAGCACAAGCGGCAACAGGGAATCGCATTGCGCCATGCCTCCGTCCCGCCGCTCGTCGCCGGCTCCGGCACGCAGCGGTAGGGCGCCAAAACGCGCCACCGCCGCCCCCAGTAGCTCGCGTTCCCGGACGAATAGGGTGCGGCCGCGCTCGGCGAGGGCTGGACTCCCTACCGCGCGTGTTCATTGGATGGGCGGCGCGAAGTGCGTGACAGCAGGGCCGCCCGGGTCGGAAATCTGTAGGAAATCATATTTCATGCATTTTATTATGTATGCTGTATGATATCTAACATAAATATGAAATTACTCGCGATAAGGTTCCATTATCGTGAGTAAATATCCTACAGATGCCGAATCGGGCACGGAGCAAGCGCATGGCCACCGGAATTACCGAAACTGACGTCTGGACCGCCGCCGACGCCTTGCTGCTGGAGGGCGCGCGGCCCACCATCGAGCGCGTGCGGCAAAAGATAGGCCGCGGATCGCCCAATACCGTCAGTCCTTACCTGGAAACCTGGTTTCGCTCGTTAGGCGCGCGCATCAAGGACCCGGGCGCGTTCGCGGCGCCCGCAGCGGTGCCGGACCCAGTGGCCCAGGCGGCGGCCCACTTCTGGGAAGCCGCCTTGGCCGAGGCCCGCGCACAACAGGAACAGGCTTATCGCGGACGCTGGGAAGAACTTGCGCGGGAAGGGGAGCAGTTGGCGTCCGACGCCGAACAGCTACAACAACGCGAAACCCAGCTTGCGCATCGCGAACAGGATTTGCAGGAAGCGCTCAGGGTAGCCACTGCCCAATTGGCCGCCGCCGAAGATCGGCTGCAAGCAGCCGAACAGCAGCTGCGGCAGCGTGACGAATTGCTCAAGCGGAACCAGCTGCAATTGGAAGACGCCCGCAGCGCCACCCAGGCTGCGCTGGCGGAAAACGAGAATATCCGCGCGCAACATGCCCAGGCGCTCGCAGCAACCGAAGCCCGTCACGCCGCCCATGAGCGCCGCTGGCTGAACGAACTTGACGGCGAGCGCGGCGCCGTCAAGCGGCTGCAAGCGCGGCTGGACGAAGCGCAAGCGGCCAGCCAACAACAGGCGGCTCAGGCCCGCAAGGGATTGGAGCAGGAGCAAGATCAGCGCCGGCAGGCAGAGCAGGACGCGCAGGGCTTACGCGCCAACGTCCAGGCCCTGCAAATGCGCCAGCAGGCTGAACAGACAGCGGCAAGCGCAGCCCTGGCAGCGGCCCGTGAGCGCGAACAATCGCTCGAAGCCAGGCTCGCGACCGCCGAGCAGCGCTCGTCCGAGTACCTGGCGCAACTGAAAGGAAAGGACGCGCAACTGGGCGAATTGACCCGGCATCTGATGGCGCAAGTCCAGCGGCAGGATGCGGCGCTTGCCCCGCCCGATAATTCCCATCCCTAGCGCCTCGATTCGGATTATTGTTATAGACACGGCGGGCCGCGCAAAGCGCCTCGCCGCGCGGCGTACGAAAAGCGTAGCAGCACGACCGGGCCTGCCGGAGGAACTATGTCATTTCGCGTGATTGCCTTGATGCTTTGCGCGCTGTTGCAATGGTTGCCTCCAACGGCCGGGTATGCCCAGCCGGCGAAGGGCAAGGGCGACCCGCTGGCGCTGGCCTACAACGTCAAACCCTGGACCGGCGATTTCGACGGCATGGTCAAGCGCCGCCAGGTCCGGGTGCTGGTGCCCTACAACAAGACGCTGTACTTCCTGGACAAGGGCGGCACCCAGCGCGGCATCATCGCGGACATGATGACTGCGTTCGAGAACGACCTGAACAAGCAGCTCAAGACCAAGAACATCCGCGTGTACGTGGTGTTCCTGCCTACCTCGCGCGAACGCCTCATTCCCGACCTGCTGGCGGGCAAGGGCGACATCATTGCGGCCAATTTGACGATCACCGACGAGCGCCAGAAGCTGGTGGACTTCTCCACGCCCCTGGCGAGTGGCGTGCGGGAACTCATAGTCGCCTCGCCCGGGGCGCCCGAGCTGAAGTCGCTGGACGATCTGGCCGGGCAGGAGATCTTCATCAGCCCGGTCAGCAGCTACTACGGCAGCGTCAAGCAATTGAACGCGGACCTCCAGTCCCGGGGGCTCAAGCCTGCCATCATCCGCGACGCGCCTGGCACCTTCGAGACCGATGACATCCTGGAGATGGCCAGCGCGGACCTGGTGAAGTACACCGTCGCCGACCGCTATCTGGCCAATTTCTGGAAGCAGATATTCCCGCAGATCCGGGTCTATGAAAACCTGGAGGTCGACAGCGGCAACGATATCGCTTTCGCCTTCCGCAAGAACTCCCCCAAGCTCGCGGCGGTGCTGAACCCCTTTATGGAGAAGAACCGCATCGGCACGTCGTTCGGCAATCAGCAGCTGACCAAGTACCTGAAATCCGTAAAGTGGGTAAAGGCCGCCACCGACCCCGATGAAATCGAGAAATTCCACCGCCTGGCGGACTTCTTCCGCAAGTACGGCGACCAATACAACATCGACTGGCTGCTCATGATGGCGCAGGGCTACCAGGAGTCCAGGCTGGACCAGGACGCCAAGAGCTCGGTCGGGGCGATCGGCGTCATGCAGATCATGCCGGCCACCGGCAAGGAACTGAAAGTCGGCGATATCCGGCGCGAGGAATACAACATCCATGGCGGCGTCAAGTACATCCGCTTCATGATCGACCAGTACTACGCCAAGGAACCCATGACCGATTTGAACAAGGGCTTGTTCGCCTTCGCGGCCTATAACGCCGGACCGGGCCGGATCAACCAGCTGCGCAAGGAAGCCGCCGCCAAGGGACTGGACCCGAATGTCTGGTTCGACAACGTCGAGCGCGTGGCGGCCGAACGCATCGGGCGCGAAACGGTGCAATACGTGAGCAACATCTACAAGTACTACATCGCCTATACGTTGATCCGCGCCCAGGGCGCGGGCGCGGCGCCGGGCTAGGGCGGGGCGTTCCCACGGCTTGCGGGCGTCCGCGGTATATGTCCGCGGGAATTTCGGATAAATTCGCCACAGGCGCATCCGCATGCACCCATCCGGCAGACGCCCCGCCGGCATCGATGCGCCACAGATCAGGGCCACGGGCCCTGTCAGGAGCAGCGGTTGAATCCTCTTCCACGCCAGACGGTCGATCTCGCCCGCATCATCCTCGTCATCGTGATCCTGGCCGGCCTCATGGCGGGCAGCCTCTACATCCTGCGCCCCTTCCTGCCCGGGCTGGTCTGGGCCACCACCATCGTCGTGGCCACCTGGCCGGTCATGCTGGCGATACAGCGCTATTGCGGCGGGCGGCGCTGGATCGGCACGATGACCATGCTGGTCATCCTCCTGTTCGTCATTGTGCTGCCGCTGTACGAGGTGATCTCGACGCTGGCGCTGCATAGCAGCAGCATCATGGCGGCGGTCAAGAGCCTGCCCGACTACGCGCTGCTGGCGCCGCCCGCCTGGGTCCAGGGGATTCCCTTGGTCGGCCCCAAGATCGCGCACGAATGGCAGACGCTTTCCGACGCCGGCGCTGACGGCCTGCTGGCCAAGCTGGAACCTTATCTGACTAGCGCCGTGACATGGCTGCTGGGGCACGCCGCCATCGTCGGCGCCTTCATGATGCACATGCTGATCACGGTGGTCGTGGCCGGCATCCTCTATACCAAGGGCGAGGTGGCGGTCGACTTCGTGCGGCGTTTCTTCAACCGGCTGGCGGGCCAGCGCGGCCTGGCGGCGGTCAAGCTGGCCGGGCAGGCGATACGCGCCGTGGCGCTCGGCATCGTCGTGACCGCCGTAGTGCAGTCCGGCCTGGGCGGCATCGGCCTGTGGATCGCGGGCGTGCCGGCCGCAGGCATTCTCACCGCGCTGATGGTGATGCTGTGCCTGGCGCAGCTTGGGCCTTTTCTGCCCATGCTGGGCGGCGTGGTCTGGCTGTTCCAGAACGACATGAAGCTGGCGGCCGCGGTGCTGCTGGTCTGGGCGGTGCTGGTGGCGATGCTGGACAACCTGCTGCGGCCGCTGCTCATCAAGCGCGGGGTCAACCTGTCGCTGCTGCTGATCCTGGTGGGCGTGCTGGGCGGGCTGTTCGCGTTCGGCATCGTCGGTCTGTTCATCGGCCCGGTGATCCTGGCGGTGACCCATACGCTGCTCAAGGCCTGGATCGACGAAGTGCCGCCGCCGAGCGCGCTGGCCACCGAAGCGCAGCCGACCGAGACGCCCGCGGAGCGGGCCGGATTCCCACCGGTCTAGAACGGCAGGCGGCCTCCAAGATCAATCGGGCGCGCCGGGCAGCAGGCCAGGGAAGGGCGTAACATCTGCCTCACGTCGCGGGCCCATGGCCCGCTTTCCTGGCAACACCCCGGCAATACTTCATGACGATGCACCCTCTGGCGCCGCTCCAAGACGGCTTTCCTTTCTGGTCCGCTACCTGGACCGATTGCGCAGCCTCCTTCCACAAGGCGGTGACGCAATGAGCGCAAGCGTACGCCTGGCCAAGCGCTTGGCCGAGGAACTGTCGTGCTCGCGCGGCGACGCCGAACGATACATAGAAGGCGGATGGGCCGCGGTGGACGGCAAGCCGGTCGAGGAACCAGGCTTTCGCGTCGAGCCCGGCCAGTCCGTCGGCCTCCTGCCCGGCGCGCGCCTGGAAGATGTGCGGCCCGTGACCATCCTGCTGCACAAGCCCGCGGGCATTTACGCCAATGACGAGCCCGGCTCCGCGCGCGACCTGATCCTGCCGGAAAACCTGATGCCCGGCGACCGCTCTGGGCAACGCTATCTGAAGCGCATGTTCAACGGCCTGAAGCTTGTCACGCCGCTGGAGCGCGCGGCCAGCGGCCTGGTCGTCTACACGCAGGAATATCCGGTGGCGCGCAAGCTGGTGGAGGAAGGGCGCTACGTCGAGCAGGAGTACGTGGCGCAGGTATCCGGCCAGCTCAGCGCTGCCGATCTGGCGCGCTTGCAGCGCGGGATGGCTTATGACGGCCGCGCCGCCACGCCCATGAAGGTCAGTTGGCAGAACGAGACCCACCTGCGCTTCGCCTTGAAGACGCCTGCGCCCGGATTCATCGAATACGTATGCGACGCGGCCGGATTGCGCCTGCAGGCCCTGCGGCGCATCCGCATCGGCCGTCTGCCCATGGCAGGGCTGGTTCCCGGACAGTGGCGTTACCGCCTGGAATACGAACGCTTCTGACGGCAGCAGGAATGACCATGGAACAAGCGCCGCAAGACCGGCGACCGGAGCCTAGTCCCGGACGCAGGAGTTTTCTGATCACCGCAGGGGGGCTGTGCCTGTCCGCCGCCCTGGCCGGCTGCGCTGCGCCCAAGCCGCCGCGCCGTATGCCGCAATCGGCCAAGCCCGGATCGGCGGCGCCCCTGCTAGTCAACGGCAGCGTGGCGCCAGTGCCCGCGCTCAAGCCCGGCGCGCGCATCGCCATCGTGGCGCCGGCGTCCGCCGCGCTGAATGCCGCGGACGATGCCGCCGAATGGCTGCTGGCGCGCGGCTACGACCCGCAGGTCATGCCGGCGTCACGCTCGCGGCTGGACGCGCCCTATGACTATCTGGCCGGCGCGGACGCCGACAGGCTGGCCGATCTGCACGCCGCCTTCGCCTCGCCCGAGATCGGCGCCGTCTGGTGCCTGCAGGGCGGCTTCGGCTCCTGGCGCCTGCTGGACCAGCTGGATTTCGATCTGCTGCGCCGCCATCCCAAGCCGTTCATCGGTTACAGCGATATCACGGCATTGCACCTGGCCATGCAGCGACACGCAGGCTTCGTCACATTCCATGGGCCGATGCTGGCGCAGGACCTGCTGGCCGGCAAACGCGAGCCCACCGAATCGCATTTGCTGTCGATGATCACCGGCCAGTTGGGGCAGGGGGCATGGATTATGCCGCCCCCGTATGCGACCGCCACGGAACTGATATCGGGTACGGCGACCGGACGGCTGATCGGCGGCAACCTGGCGCTGATCGGCGCATTGATGGGCTCCGACAGCGAAATCGACACTCGAGGCGCCATCCTCTTCATCGAGGACGTCAATGAAGCCTTGCCCCGCATCGACCGGTTGTTGAGCCAGATGGCGGCTGCCGGCAAATTCGACGAGCTCAAAGGCGTGCTGGTCGGCAACTTCACCCGGATCCTGGGCGTGTCTGGCGACGATGCCCAGGCCCAGGGGCTGCTGTATCCGCTGATACTGGACCAATTCCGCTCCCGCGGGATTCCCGTGCTGGCGGGATGGCCCAGCGGCCACGGCGATCCGAACCTGACCTTGCCGCTGGGCGCGCAAGTGACTTTGGACACGCGGCGCGGCGGGTTGCGCCTGGAGCAGGCGGTAGTCGTTTAGGCAAAATTTGCACTATTAATAAGTCATAAATTTAAGATATGACTTATTAATAGATCTTTAGCAGGTTTTGCCATGACTCATTAATAGTGCAATTCCTTCAATCAAGCGCTATTATTGAGTCATGAAAAAGAAGATCGAACCCAGCTTCGATGGCGCCCAAGCGCTTGCCCGGATCGGCGCCAACATCCGCACCGCCAGATTGCGGCGCGCCGAAACCGAGTCCACGCTGGCCAGCCGCATGGGCGTGTCGCGCGCCACCATCACGCGCCTGGAGCGCGGCGACGGCGGCGTGTCCCTGGCGCTGGCCATCGAAGCCTTGCTGCAGTACGGCTACGCCGACCAGGTCTACGCCCTGGGCGACCCCGAACTCGACGGCGTGGGCAAGCGCCTGGACGCGGTGCGCCGGCCCAGCCGCGGCAGCGGCAAGGCGCCGAACGCGCACCGCGCCGATCCCACCCAGCTGTAGCGCCGGCCTATGGTGCAGACCCGAAAACACAAGTCGGTGGAAAGCGAGCTGTATGTCTACGTGGACATCCGCGGCGAGGCGGTGCTGGCTGGCCTGCTGACGCTGGACGACACGGACGAAAATCACTTCTACGCCGAATTCACCTATGTGCAGTCCTATGTGAACGACCCGCGCGCCTTTGCGCTGGATCCGCTGAATCTGCCGCTTGTGGACGCGCGCACCACGTTCCGCACCGAAAGCCGCTACGAAACGCTGGGCGCCATCTTCGACGCCGCCCCGGACGCCTGGGGCCGCAACGTCATGCGCGTAGACAACGCCGGCGCCCGCGTGACGGAAGACGAAGTCCTGCTCAAGGGCCGCGGCATGGGCGTGGGGGCGCTGTTCTTCAGCGCCCGCCCGCTCACGCCGAACATGCGCAAGACCTATCGCCTGCCGGAACTCGGCCAGCTCGAATCGCTCGCGGGCCTGCTTACGGACATTGACCAGGGCGTCAAACCCAAGGGCTTGTACCGCGACATCCTGGGCAGCTCCTGGGACATAGGCGGCGCGCGCCCCAAAACCATCGTGCGCGACGAGCATGGCGAAATGTGGATCGCCAAGTTTCCGCGCAAGGGCGACTCCTACGACCGCCAGCGCGTCGAGTACGCCAACCTGGAGATGGCCCGGGCTATCGGCCTGACCGTGCCCGAAATCCGGCTGGTCGAGACGCACCTGGGCGCGGTGCTGCTGACGCACCGCTTCGACCGCGAATTGCTGCCGGCCGGGAAGGGCGGAGATCCGGTGGTCTCCCGCCGGCATTTCCTCAGCGGCGCCTCGCTCATCAGCCCGTCGGCCCAGATCGGCAAGCGCGAACTGGACGGGCCGCGCGGCAAGGCCACCTATTCCTACGCCCGGCTGGCGGACGTGGTCCGCCGCGTGTCGTCCAACCCGGTGCAGGACTTGAAGGAGCTGTACGCGCGCATGATCCTGAACGTGGCCGTCCACAACACCGACGACCACCTGAAGAACGTCGGCTTCCTGAAGGACGCGGGCGCGCAGACCTACCGCCTGTCGCCCTTGTTCGACGTGGTGACGCAGGAAGGCTCCGCCAGGCACTATCTGCACATCGGCGCGGCCGGCCGGGAAAGTTCGTTCCAGAACTGCTTGAGCGAGTACCGGCGCTTCGGCCTGCGCTCGGAATCCGTCGCGCGCGCCATCCTCGATCATGTGCGCGAGGTGGTAGCCGCACGCCAGCGCTACTACGCCATGGCCGGCATGACGGCGGAAGAAATCGGGTACGTGGAAGCGTCCTTGATGGCGTGGCGCCACGGTATATTGCCGGTATGAAAAAGCTGGATATTCCCGCACTGGAGATCTTCGTCGCGGCCGTCGAAGAAAAGAGCCTGTCGAAAGCGGCCGAGCGCGAAAACCTGGTCACTTCCGCCGCCAGCAAGCGCGTGGCGGAACTGGAGCGCCACCTGGAGCGGACGCTGCTGCACCGCCACGGACGCGGGGTCGAGCCGACGCCGGCCGGCGCCTTGCTTTACCAGCGCGCCAAAGCCATCCTGCGCAGCGTGCAGCTGACGGAAAGCGCCATCAATGGCTATTCGACGGATGGTCAGGCGAAAATTCGCCTCGCTTCCAATCCATCGACCATCCTGCAGTTCCTGCCTGGCGTGATGGGCCGCTTCCTGGCCGACCGGCGCGATGTCAGCGTCGACCTGCTCGATGCCCACAGCTACGACATTCCGCGCATGGTGGCGGAAGCGTCGGTCGACATAGGCATCTATCACGCCGATCATCCGGTGCCGGGCGTGTCCTCGTTCCCGTTCCGCCGCGACCGCGTCGGACTGGTCGTCCCGGTGGGGCATCCCCTGGCCGGACGCGCCGAGCTGTTCCTCGAGGACGCGTTGGACTATGACCTGCTGGGCTACTTTCCGCGCCATTCTCTCGATCAGTTCCTGGCCTATGCGGGCCAGACGCTGACGCGCCCGCCCAACGTCAAGTTGCAGGTCTCCAATTTTGAAACCCGCTGCCGCATGATCCGCGAAGGGCTGGGGATAGGCATCGTGCCCGAAGGCATCGCCCGCACCTATCTGGCCTCGATGGGACTGGTGCTGCTGCGGCTGCGCGATGCCTGGGCCGAGCGCCAGTTCTATGTCTGCGTGCGCGACGCGACGCAATTGGCGCGCCCCGTGGAAGAACTGCTGCGCGCCCTGACGGCGCCGGCGGCGGACGCAAGCTAGGCGCCGCAGCGTGCGCGGCTGACGGGCGCCTGCCCGCCGCCCGCAGCTAGCCGCCCGCAGCTATTTCCCCAAACGGGCCGTGGCGGCTTCCTGCAACACCGGCCGCAGATACGACAGGAACCGTTCCGGATCCTCGCTCATGGGGAAATGCCCCATGCCTTCCATGATCTGCCACTTCGAGCCCGCGATGCGGCCCGCCAGGAACTCGGTGTCCTGCGGCGTGCATGAGTAGTCATATTCGCCAGTCAGCAGCCACAGTGGGCATCGCTGCGTGTCGATCTGGGCCACGCGTTCCCGGATGTCGCCGTCCGCGGTGTAGAAGTGCAGGTCGCCCTTGAACACGCCCGGTCCGCTTTGCATGTAGTGCCATAGCGTCTCCCAGCGGTGCTTGTCGGGACTGCCCGGGCCCACCAGGCCCGAAACGATGCCGGCGCAGACTTCTCCACCATGCACGTCGGGACGGTTCAGCCATTCCAGGTCGTAGTAGGGGTCCACGTGGGCGCCCGATTGCAGGCCGATGGCCCCGCCAAAACGTTGGGCATGTTCCAGCGCCAGATGCAGCACCATGCGGCCTCCGATGGAGCAGCCCATGACGATCGGGCGTTCCAGCGCCAGCGCGTCGGCCACGCCCAGGACCGCCTCGGCATAGTCCTTGGAGGTCAGGCGATAGGTCTCTTCGTGCCAACCCTCGGGCGGCGAGGATTTGCCATGCCAGGGCAAATCAAAGGCGATGACGCGGAAATTCCGCAGTATCTCCGGATCGTTCATCAGCGCACGGTACTGGCGGGTATCGGCGCCCGCGGTATGCAGGCACAGCAGGGGCGCGCCGGCGCCGGCTTCTTCAACGTAGACGCGGTGCTCGCGCCCGCCCAATGCCAAACGCAGGTAGCGGCCGACGACAGGTTCGAATACGGCTTGTTGCGGGTTCACGAGGATGCTCCCGGGGTGCGCGGGCAGGCCAGCACCTCCTTGAAATACAGCAGGTTGGACATGAAGGGATAGAGATCGCCCTCGGCGCGCAGGCGGCGGAACTTGATCATGGCCATCAGGTCATGAAAGCCCGGCGCCGGCCTGGGCATCCAGTAGCGGGCCCAGTCCTCGGCTTGCGCCCGCAGCGCGAAATCCCAGCGCGGCATGACGAAGGGGCCGCGCCGCACCTGTTCGATGCGGCCGCGCGCCACCGTGATCAGGTGTGCGGTATCACCGGATTCCAGCAGGAACACGGTGTTCAGGTGCCGGCCCCGCCACACCAGCGGTTCGCGCGCGTTCACGGCGCCAGCCAGGCGATGCAGAATGAAATCGTCGTCTTGCATATCGGGTTCCTTGTCAGGACGGCGGTAGATCCAGCCGGTAGATGCCGTCTCCCGCGTCCGCGCGCGGATAGCGCCCGGCCACCAGGGGATCATGGCCCGGCACGATGTGCGCATCGGAATCCGCCAACGACCGGATGCGCGCATAGCCCTCCAGCATGTCGCCGACATGGAAGATGGCAGGGAAGGGGTTGTGTTCAGTGTAGTTGCGGTAATAGTGCAGCGCGTCGGACGCCAGCACGATCCAGCCGCGGGCGGTATGCACGCGCACCACTTGCAGGCCCGGCGTGTGCCCGCCGATCCGGTAGAGTTCCACGCCCGGCGCCAGTTGGGCATCGCCGTCGTGGAAATGCACCCGTCCGGCATAGAGCCGGCGCACGACTGCCTGGACGTCGTCGGCCGAGAAAAAATGCCGCATCGCCTCGAAGCACATGTAGCGGCCCGTGGCGTAGCGCATTTCGGCATCCTGCAGATGGACCTGCGCCTGCGGATAGGCTTCGACGTTGCCCGCGTGGTCATAGTGCAGGTGGGTCAGGACGATATCGTCTATGTCTTCCTGCGCCAGCCCCAGCCGCGCCAGCGCGGCTTCGGGCTGCAGGCTGAAAGCGCGGCCGCGGGCCCGCGCCGAGCAGGCGCTGAAGCCGGTGTCGACCAGCACCGCGCGGCCGGCGCCGCGCACCAGCCAGCAATAGAAGTCCAGAGGCATCGGCCCATCGTGCACGTCGCCGCGCGACAGGAAGTTGTCCACGGCCCGCCGCTCCACGCTGGCATAGCGGATCGCATAGACCTCGTGGATGGGCGGGGCCTCGGGTGCCGGTTGCACTGCGCTCATTTCTTGACCAGTTTGCACTGGCTTTCGGCCAGCGGCATGAAGGCCTGGTCGCCCGGCACCGTCTTGACGATCTTGTAGTAATCCCAGGCCGCGGTGGACTCCTTCGGCGACTTCACTTCGACGACGTAGGTGTCGTGGATCAGCTTGCCGTCTTCGCGCAGGCGGGCATTGCGCGCAAAGGCGTCGCGTATCGGCATGCCGTGCAGCGTCCGCATGACCACGTCCACATTGTCCGACCCGGATTTCTCGACCGCGCGCAGGTAGTTCAGCACCGCCGAGTACTGGCCTGCCTGCAAGGCGGTAGGCATCTTGCCGGCGGCCTTGAAGAAGCGTTGCGAAAACGCGCGCGTCTCGTCGTCCATGTTCCAGTAGAAGGTCTCGGCGAAGGTCATGCCCTGCGCCGCCTCCAGCCCCACGCCATGCACGTCGGTGATGCTCATCAGCATGGCGACCAGTTTTTGCCGTTCGGACAGGCCGAACTCGCGCGCTTGCTTGATCTCGTTCTGCAGGTCCGCGCCGGCGCTGGCGAAAGCCACCGCGTCCGCCTTGCTGGACTGGGCGGCCAGCAGGAAGGACGCGAAGTCGGTGCCGGGGAAGGGGTAGCGGACCGTTCCCGCGACCGTGCCGCCGCCGTCCTTCACGAAGCGCATGCCATCGCTTTCCAGCGAATGCCCGAAAGCGTAGTCCGCCGTGACGAAGTACCACTTCTTCGCGCCGGCCTCGACCAGGGGCAGGGTGCCCACCTTGGCCAGCGCGTAGGTGTCATAGACCCACTGCACGTTGTTGGGCGAGCAGTCTTCGCCGGTGATGCGGGTGGCGCCCGCACCCGTCACCATGGTCATCCGCCCCTTTTCGCGGGCGATGTTCATGACGGCCAGGGCCACGGCGCTATTGCCCAATTCGGTCACCACGTCGACCTGCTCGCGGTCCATCCATTCGCGGGCGCGGCCCGCGGCCACGTCGGTCTTGTTGAGGTGGTCGGCGGAGAGCATCTCCACCGGCTTGCCCAGGACCTTGCCGCCGAAGTCCTCGATGGCGAGCTTGGTGGCGAGTACCGATCCGGGTCCGACGTTGCCGGAATAGGCGCCGGACATGTCCGTCAACACCCCGATGCGCACGACGCCGTCCGATATGCCCTCCGCCGATGGCGCCTGTGCCTGCGCCAGTCCGGTGCCGGCGACGAGCGCCAGCAGGACGGTGATTTTCTTGTTCATGGTTTGTCTCCTGGTTTGGCCTATATCTGGCTTACGTACTTGATCTGCATGAATTCCTGCAGGCCCTCGATGCCGCCTTCCTTGCCCAGGCCGCTGTCCTTGAAGCCGCCGAAGGGCGTCTCCGGCAGGGACGCCTGGCAATGGTTGACGCAGACGACGCCGCTTTCGATGCGTTCGGTCGCGGCCCGCGCGATGGCGGCATCACGCGTGAAGACATAGGCGGCCAGGCCGAAAGGCAGGCGGTTGGCCAGCGCCAGGCCTTCGTCCAGGTCCCTGAATGGACTGACCAGCGCCAAGGGGCCGAAAGGTTCAGTGTTGGCGGCGAGACTGTCGGTCGCCACGTCGCGCAGCACGGTCGGCGACCAGAACCAGCCCGGCAGATCGGGCCGCGTGCCGCCGGCCGCCAGTTGCGCGCCATGCGCCAGCGCGTCGGCCACCATGGACTCCATCGCCGCCAGGCGCCTGGGGTTGGCCAGCGGTCCCATCTGCACGCCCGCGTCCAGGCCGTTGCCGACCCGCCATCCGCGAGCGCGTTCCGCCAAGCGCGCCATAAAGCGTTCATATGCGCCTTGCTGCACATACATGCGCGTGGGCGAAGTGCAGATCTGGCCGGAGTTGCGCAGCTTGGCCGCCAGCACGGTATCGGCGGCAGCCTCGGCGTCGGCGTCATTGAACACCAGCACCGGGGCGTGGCCGCCCAGTTCCAGCGTGGCGCGCTTCAGGCCGGCGGCCGCCATCACGGCCAACTCGCGCCCGATGGAAGTGGATCCGGTGAACGTCACCATGCGGATCAGCGGCGACTCGATCAGCCGGCGCGAGATTTCGCCCGGGTCGCCGAACAGCATGTTGAGCGTGCCGGCGGGCAGTCCGGCGTCGGCTAGCGCGCGGCCGATTTCCAGCGCGATCGCGGGAGTCTCTTCGGAAGGCTTGATGACGACGGAGCAGCCGGCGCCGAGCGCGCCCGCGATCTTGCGCGAAGGCGTGATGGCCGGCGCGTTCCAGCCGGAGAAAGCCGCCACCGGTCCCACTGGTTCCGGAATCGCCATCTGGCGGATTCCGGCGACGCGCCCGGGGATCAAGCGGCCATAAGTGCGGCGGGCTTCCTCGGCCGCCCATTCGAACATTTCGGCGGCCGTGGCCACTTCCTTTTCGGATTCCGCCAGCGGTTTGCCCAGCTCGCGGGTGATCAGCCAGGCCAGGCGCGGCGTGCGCTCGCGCATCAGCGCCGCCGCGCGCCGCAGGATCGCGGCCCGTTCCAGCGCGGGCGTGTCGCGCCAGCGCGGAAAGCTGCGATGCGCCGAGTCCAGCGCCGCGTCGATATCTTCCGATGTAGCGACGGGCAGGCGGCCCAGTACCGCCTGCGTGGCGGGATCCACCACGTCCAGCGTGCGGCGGTTTCCCGCCGGCAGGGCATGGCCGCCGATCAACAGCTTCAGTTCGGGGTAATGCAATGAGCTATCCATTTATTCCGCCTTGCCGATGTTGCCGTCCCGGATCACTTGCGCCCAACGTTCGGTCTGGGACTGGATGTGCCGCGCGAAGTCATCCGCGCTGCCCGTCATCGGAAACTGGCCCAGTTTCAGCAGCGCCTCGCGCGATTCCGGCGTGCCCATGACCTTGTTGACCGCCGTGTTCAGGCGCAGCGTCACGTCGGGTGGCAAGCCCGCCGGCGCCAGCACGCCGTTCCAGGGTTCGGCGGTGAAACCCGGGATCCCCGCGGCTTGCGCCACAGTCGGGATGCCGGGCGCGACGGCCGAGGGTTCCGCGCTGGCGATCGCCAAGGCGCGCATCTTGCCGGCCTGCACCTGGGGCATGGCAGCGATCGCGCTCAGGAACGCCATGTCGACCCGGCCCGCGACCAGGTCGGCGATGGCGGCCGAATCGCCCTTGTAGGGCACATGCGTTATGTCCAGCTTCGCAGCGCTCTTGAACCATTCCCCCGCCAGATGGTTGACCGCGCCGCTGCCGGCCGACGCGAAGGTCAAGCTGCCCGGCTTCTGGCGCGCCCCGGCGATCAGTTCCTGCACGGTGTTGAAGGGAGAGCTGGAGGGCACCACCAGCAGGTAGGGATAACTGGCCACCAGCGCCACGGGTTGGAAGTCCTTCAGCACCTGGTAGTCGACCTTCTGCTTGTAGACGGGCTCGATGGACAGGGTGCCGCTGCTGCCCAGCATCAGCGTGTAGCCGTCGGCGGCGGCGCGCTTGACCGACTGCACGGCGACCACGCCGTTGGCCCCTGCGCGGTTCTCGACCACGACGGTCTGGCCCAATTCGGCCTCGAGCTTGCGCGCAAGGTATCGGCCCACCGCGTCGGTGGGGCCGCCCGCGGTGAAGCCGATGACCAGCGTGACCGGCTTGGAGGGATAGTCGGCCGCGGCCGCGTTGCAACTGATGATGGCGGCGAGCGCGGGCAGCGCGCACCTGGCTAAGAGTGATTTCATATCAGCTTGACCATCACCGGGTAGTACTCCTTGACGAAGCCGGCTGCGCGGGTGCGTTCCAGCAGGTCATGCGTCAGCTTGGCGGAGCGGGCGTCCACCTCTCCCTGCCGAGCCAGTTCCAGCGCCAGCAGGATGTCCTTGATCGCGTACTCGGTCGGAAAGGTCTTTTCGGGGTAAGTCTCGGCGGCCAGCGCCTTCAGACCGGGATTGCGCAGCACGAAGCTGTCGGCCGACCCCTTGCTCAGCGCGTTCAGCAGCAGCGCGCCGTCGACGCCGGCGCTGCGGCCTATGGTGATGGCCTCGGCCAGCGCATGCACCGTCATGAACACCACCATGTTGTTCATGATCTTGACCACCTGGCCATTGCCCACGCCGCCGCAAAGCAGCACGTCGGTGCCCATGCACGACAGATAGGGCAGCACGGTCTCGTAGTCTTCGGGCGTGGCGCCCACGGTGATCATCAGCGTGCCCAGCCTGGCGGCCTCGCGCATGCGGGCGACGGGCGCGTCGATCAGCAGGATGCCGTGGTCGCGCAAGGTCTCGGCCAGCTTGCGCGTGCGGGTGACGTCGCTGGTGCTCATATCCACCACGATGCGCACGCGTCCGGCCGCCTCCACCAGGCCCCCCGGACCGGTGCACACCTGTTCCACCTGCACGATGCTGGGCAGGGACAGGAACACGATCTCCGCGCTTTGCGCCACCTCGATGATGGAGGCGCAGGCATGGCCTCCGAGCGCGCCGATCCGCGCCACCGGATCGGGGCTGATATCGGTCACATATACCGGATGGCCGGACTTGCGGACCAGGTTGGCGCACATGGGTTCGCCCATGACGCCCAGGCCGATGAAGCCCAGCGGGGTCTTGCTGTCGCTCATTACTTCCTCCTTTGTGTTGCGGGTTTTTTAGTTGTTGCATGCAGCTTACGGAGCGCGCCGGGCTGCCGGTATGAAAAATTGGCAAAGCAACCTTCTCCATTTCCGTCCCCCCGGGATCAAGAACGCTCGTTTTCCTTTTTATCAACGCTGGCCGGCCGGCGACGCATAGAGTGATCGGCAGAGATGAATATGAGCGAGGCGCCGCCGCGCCGCGACGACAACGGAGACATGCATGTTGCTGGACACGATTGCAGCCTATGGCGCGCACGACACCCGGGCCCGCTTGCCCGACGAAGTCATCCACCACGCCAAGCGCGCCTTCCTGGACTGGTTGTCGGCCCTGTATCCGGGCACCCGCGGCCAACCCTGCCTGCAGTTGCTGGGCGCCCATGGCGCGGAACTCGGTGCGGGCAAATCCAGTCTGCCGGGCTGCGCCACCACGGCCTTTCCGGCCACCGCGGCCTGGATCAACGGCAGCGTCTCCCATGCCGTCGAGTTCGACGACATTTACCGCGACGCGATCTACCACCCCGGCTGTCCGACCATCGCCGCGGCGCTGGCGCTGGCGGAAGACGCTGATGCCAGCGGCCAGCAACTGCTCAACGCCATCGTGGTGGGCTACGAGATCTCGACCCGTATCGGTGCGGCGGTACAGCCGGCGCATTACCGCTATTTCCATACGACTGGCACCGTGGGCTGCTTCGGCGGCGCGGCGGCTGCGGCCGCCTTGTGCGCGCCGGGCGACGCCCAGGTCATGCTGCATGCGCTGGCTACGGCGGGCACGCTCGCTAGCGGCCTGCAGCAGGCTTTCCGCTCCGACGCCATGAGCAAGGCGCTGCACGCGGGACATGCGGCGGCCGTCGGCGTGCGCGCGGGGCAGGGCGCCGCCCACGGCATCACCGGCGTACCGGACATCCTGGAAGGCGAGGTCGGCTTCGGCGCCGCGCTGGCGCAAGACCCCGACTGGAACCTGGCGATCGACGGCCTGGGCCAGCGCTACAACATCCTGCGCATCACCCAGAAGAACCACGGCTGCTGCGGCCACACTTTTGCCGCGATCGACGGCGCGCTGGCGCTGCGGGCCCGCGGTGTGCGCGCGGACGACATCGCATCCTTGCGCGTGGACGCCTACCAGACGGCCCTGGACGTCACCGGCAACTTCGCCCCCGCCACGGCCTTCGAGGCCAAGTTCAGCCTGCCTTATGTGGTGGCGCATGCCCTGGTCCACGGCTCGGTACGGCTGGACGCTTTCGAGCCAGAACGCTTGCGGGATCCTCAGGTGCGCCAGCTGATGCAAAAGCTGGAACTGCGCGCCGATGCCGCGCTGACCGCCGGCTTTCCGCGCGTGCGCGCCGCCCGCGTCTCCATCACCACCGCCAGCGGCCAGACGCTGGAACACCATGCTCCCTACCGCAAGGGCGATCCCGAAGCGCCGCTCTCCGACGCCGAACTGAATGACAAGTTCGAAGAACTTGCCGGTCCGGTGCTGGGCCGCGAGCGCGCCCTGGCGCTGCGCGACGCCGTCTGGCGCCTGGACGGCATGCCGGTCCGCGCGCTGCGGCTGGCCGCCGACATGCCCCGGCCCTGACGCATTTCCCCTCCGTCCATCCATGACACCAGCCTCATCCATGTCAGACATCTCTTTTGCAGAAGCGCTCCTGTCGCCCCGTGCCATCGCCCTGGTCGGCGCTTCCGGCGACGCGCGCAAGAATACCGCCCGGCCGCTGCGCTTCATGCGCAAGCACGGCTATGCCGGCGCGGTCTATCCCATCAACGCGGGGCGCGCGGAAATCCTGGGCGAAAAAGCCTATCCCTCGCTGGCCGGACTGCCAGGGCCGGTCGACCACGTTTTCGTCATGATCCCCGGCAGCGAAGTCGCGGCCATGCTGGCGCAATGCGCCCAGGCCGGCGCCCGGGTCGTGACCATCTATTCCGACGGGTTTGGCGAGACCGGCGCCGAAGGCCAGGCGCGCCAGGCGGCGCTGGTGGCGCAGGCCCGGGCGCTGGGCTTGCGCCTGCTGGGGCCCAACAGCATCGGGTCCGCCAACCTGCATACCGGCGGCATCCTGTCGGTCAACGCGGCATTCGAGGCGGATACCCTGCTGGCGGGCGACCTCAGCCTGGTGTCGCAAAGCGGTTCGATGATGGGATCGCTGCTGTCGCGTGCGGCGGCGCGCGGCTTCGGCTTTGCCAAGTCCGTCTCCGTCGGCAACGAGAGCGACATCACGGTCGGTGAAGTGGTCGATGCGCTGGTGGACGATCCGCAGACCAGGGCCATCCTGCTGTTCCTGGAGACTTTGCGCGACGCCGCCACCCTGGCCCGGGCGCTGAGTCGGGCGCGAGCCGCGGGCAAGCCCGTGATTGCCTACAAACTGGGGCGCTCCGAACAGGGCGATGCGCTGGCGCAGTCGCACACCGGCGCCATGGCGGGCAATGACGTCGCGGTGGATGCGTTCCTCAAAGCCTACGGTGTCATGCGGGTGCGCAACTTGGAGACGCTGTTCGAGTTGGCGCCGCTGGCGTCGCGCCATTCCCGCGCAGGCAGTTCGCTGCGTGCCCCGGACCAGCCCGCGCGGGTCGCGGTGATCACGACCACAGGCGGCGGCGCGGCGACGGTGGTCGACAATCTGGGGCTGCACGGCATGGTGGCGGTGGCGCCGCCCGCCGACTTCGTGCAACGCATGGGCGAGCACGGCCTGCGCATCCGCGAAACACCCGTCAT
This sequence comes from Achromobacter sp. D7-1, assembly GCF_059760445.1. Classification (NCBI taxonomy): domain Bacteria; kingdom Pseudomonadati; phylum Pseudomonadota; class Betaproteobacteria; order Burkholderiales; family Alcaligenaceae; genus Achromobacter; species Achromobacter sp. D7-1. The sequence goes on from NZ_JCBAMT010000006.1 coordinate 38,940, forward strand.
AGACCTGACCCTGGCGGCCAGCAGCGCCCAGTACAAGATGCTGCTGGAACATTTGCTGCGCGCCGGCTGGTGCGATGCGGTGCTGAGCGTGGTCGGCTCGTCTGCGCAGTTTCATCCCGGGCTGGCGGTCCAGCCGCTGCTGGAAGCCGACAAACCCGCGGATAAACCCCTGGCGGTATTCCTGGCCCCGGAGGCGCCCGAATCGCTGGCGCTGCTGCGCGCGGGCGGCATCGCTGCATTCCGCACGCCGGAAGCGTGTGCGGACGCCCTGGCGGTGTACTTCGCCGCGGGTGGCAGGCCGCCGGCGGCTGGCGCGGCGATGGCCTGGCCGGCCGGATTGCCCCGCTCAGGCATGCTGAGCGAGCACGAGGCCGGCGCCTTGTTTCGCGAACTGGGCGTGCCGGTGGCGCAGGGTCAGCTTGTGGATCCGGCCACGCTGCAGCATGCCGTGCCGTATCCCGTGGTCGCCAAGATCTGCTCGCGCGACCTGGCGCACAAGACGGAGCTGGGCGCCGTGCGCGTCGGCATCGCCGATGGCGACGCCCTGCGCGGCGCCGTGCAGGAAATGCTGGACAACGTCCGGCGCCAGGCCCCGGACGCGCGGATCGACGGCATCCTCGTGCAGCCCATGGAAACGCGCCTGATCGAAATGATCCTGGGCTATCGCCATGATCCCCAGGTCGGTCCGACCGTGCTGCTGGGCGCGGGCGGCGTTGCCGCCGAACTGTCGCCCGACTACGCCGTGCGCCTGGCGCCGGTGGACCAGGAAGAGGCCCGCAGGATGATCCTCGAAGTCCGCCAGACCCGGCTGATACGCGGCTTTCGCGGCTTGCCCCAGGGCGATTGCGAGGCGCTGGCTCGCGCCATTGCCGCGTTTTCCCGCCTGGCTTGCGCCACCGGTGTGCAGATCGAAGAAGCCGAAATCAACCCCTTGTTCGTCCGCGCCGATGGCGTGGTCGCGGTCGACGGCCTGGCCCGTCTGGCCTGAAGCCCGTTCAGATTACCCCTTACCAGGAACCCAAGATGGATTTCAACCTGACTCCGGAACAACTGGATTTTCAAGGCGCCGTGCGGCGTTTCGCGCAAGGCGAACTTCGCGCGGGCGCGGTCGAGCGCGCCCATTCCGACGACTACCCCTGGGACGTCGCTCGCAAGATGGCCAGCCAGGGCCTGCTGGGCATCACCATCGCCGAGGCTGACGGCGGGGTGGGCGGTTCGCTGATGGATGCCGTGATCGCCATCGAAACGGTCGCCTCGGTGTGTCCGCGCAGCGCCGACGTGGTGCAGGCAGGCAACTTCGGCGCGATCCGCGTGCTGGCCGAGTACGGCAGCAGCCTGCAGAAGCAAAAGTACCTGAGCGCGCTGCTGGCGGGCGAAGGACTGATCTCGGTCGGCATGACGGAGCCGGATGCCGGCTCGGCGGTGACCGAACTCAAGACCAGCGCCACGCGCGCCGATGGCGGCTGGCGCATCAACGGCACCAAGATCTTCACCACCCACGGTCCGCACGCCAGCGTGATCCTGACCTATGTGCGCTTCGGCCCGGGCACCGGCGGGATCGGCTCGGTGCTGATAGACACCAAGGCGCAAGGCGTCAAGCTGGGCAAGCGCTCCGCCTTCATGTCCGGCGAGGAATGGGTGGAAATCTTCTTCGACAACGTGTTTGTCGCCGACGACATGGTGGTGCTGGGAGAGGGCGGCTTCAAGAAGCAGATCGCCGGTTTCAATGTGGAGCGCATCGGCAACACGGCGCGCTCGCTGGCATTGGGCCGCTATGCCTACGAAGAAGCGCGCAACTGGGCCATGCAGCGCAAGCAGTTCGGCCGCCTGCTGTGCGAGTTCCAGGGCTTGCAGTGGAAGTTCGCCGACATGCGCATCAAGCTGGACGCAGCCCAGCTGCTGCTGTACCGCGCCGCCAGCGCGGCCGACACCGGCTTTCCTTCGGCCACGGAAACCGCCATCGCCAAGGCCTACTGCAACCAGGTCGGCTTTGACGTCGCCAACGACGCGCTGCAGGTCCTGGGCGGGCTGGGCTACAGCCGCGAATCGCTGGTCGAGTACTGCGTGCGGCGCTGCCGCGGCTGGATGATCGCGGGCGGCTCGATCGAAATTCTGAAAAACCGCATCGCCGAAGGCATCTTCGAGCGCAGCTTCCCGCAACGGCCGCCGCGCTAGGCCCGCTACACCCGCCTGGCCGACCAGTTCCCCCGGCCAGCGGCGCTGCCGCTCATCTGCTTGCCATTGACCGTTCCGGTATAGCGCACGCCGTTGGCGACAAACGAGATCTCGCTGCCGTTCAGGCGCGCCTCGGAGATCGGCGCGCTGCCCAGCTTGCCGGACAGGCGCTGGTAGCGCTGCTCCAGCTGCAAGGGCTGGCCGTCCACTTCCCAGTTGCCCGCCACCTTGGCGGGCACGATCCACAGCAACGCCGTGCAGTAGGTACTGCAATCCTGCCGGATCGTTTCCTCGGCGTCCGGCTCCCAATCGCCCATGCGGAAGGAGTTCGACACGATCCGCGTGCCGGGCGCCAGTTCAAGCAGCCTGGGCCGCAGCTTTTCGTTGATGGTCGACAGGAGGAACATGGTGATGACGTCCGCCTTCGACAGATCGGTGGCGAACAGGTCCGCCGTTACGAAGGTGGCGCGGTCGGCGACGCCGGCGCGCTCCGCGTTGCGGCGCGACAGCTCGACCAGATCCGGGTTGTATTCGATGCCTTGAGCCGTAAGGCCGCGCTGGGCGGCGGTAATGACGGTGCGGCCGTCGCCCGAGCCCAGGTCCATCAGCCGGTCCTTGGGCGTGACTTTCGCCATGTCCAGCATGGTATCGACCAGGGCCTGTGGGGTGGGCACCCAGATGACGTCCTTGCCGTCCTGGCCGACGTCGGGAACATACTCTTTCTGTTCGGCGGACTGCGCCGCTGCGGACGCGCTGTGCGCGGCTGGCGGCACGGAGGCCAAGGCCAGAGCCATCGCCGAGGCGAGCAGGGCGCCGCGCAGCCGCGGCGGGTTTGCCCGGGCCACGGGCCTGAAGGACGGGATCGCGATTTGCATGATGTGGGCTCCTTGCAGGTAAGGCATGCGGACGGACGAATCTTGCTTGGCGGCCGTCCCGGGAAACAAGGCTAGGCCTGCGGCTGCGCCGGCTCCAGCAGGCGCAGCAAGGGCAGGCCCGCGGCCAGCACTGCCAGGCCGATCAAGGCGCCAGCCCCGGCGTACATGGCGCTGGAGTACACCAGGCCGGCGCAGGTCAGCGCCAGCAACAGCGGGGGCAGGGGATAGAGCGGCACGCGGAACGGGCGCGGGCGGTCGGGATCGATGCGGCGCAGCCGCCATACCGAGGCCGCGACCAGCAGCATGAAGATCCAGAACACGGGCGCGGTGTAGGCGACCAGGGTCTGCACGCTGTTCTGGCTGAAAGCGCCCAGCGCGATCAGCGCCAGCGTGATCGCCCCCTGGACCAGCAGCGCGGACGTGGGCGTCTGGCCCTGCGCACTCCAGGCCGCCAGCGCCCGCAGGCGCGGCACGTCGCGGCCCAGCGCGCAATACACGCGCGCGCCGGTGATGATGGTGCCGTTGATGGTGCTGAGCGCGGTGGCGCAGATCGTCAGGCTGAGCAAGGCCGCCGCGTACGGACCAGCGGCCAGTTGCATCACGTCGGCGCCCAGGGCCGGCGTGTCGCGCAAGCCTTGCAGGCCGAAGATCTCCAGCAGCGCCAGATTGGTCAACACGTACGCCCCGGTCACGAGCAGCGTGCCGATCAGCAGCACGCGGCTCATGTTGCGGCCGGGATCGCGCAACTCGCCGCTCAGATAGGCGGCCTCGTTCCAGCCGCCATAGGTCAACAGCACGAACACCATGCCCATGCCCAGCAGGCCCGCGGCATTGCCCGTCAGCGGCGCCAGTTCGGCATTGGCGCGCGGCGCGCTGTCTCCCGCCGCCGTCAGGCTGGCGACCAGCACCGCAGCCAAAGCCGCGACCGTCAGCGCGGTGAACAGCCATTGCAGGCGTTTCGAGTAGCGTGTGCCCGCCACGTTCAAGGCGGTCAACGCCACCACCGATATTGCCGCGTGCAGCGCCGGGCCATAGGTGCCCAGTGGCGCGAGACGTTGCGCGTAGTCGCCATAGATATAGGCCACGACCGCGATGGCGCCGGTCTGGATGACGGAGCAACGCGCCCAGGCGAACATAAGTCCCACACGGCGCCCCCAAGCGCGCGTCAGGTACAGGTACTCGCCGCCCGCGCCGGGATAGGCCGATCCCAGCTCCGCATAGCAAAGCGCGCCGACCAGCATCACCAGGCCGCCCGCGCACCAGAGCCCGATATAGGCCGCCTCGGAACCAGCGTGCTGTGCCACCAGGGGCGGAAAACCGAATATGCCGATTCCGATCACCACGCCCACCAGCACCATGGTGGCATCCATTACCGACAAGCCGGCAGGCGCGCGCGGCTGGAGCAGCAGGGCCGGATTCGCGGACGAGCGCAGGGTGGGCTGTGTCATCGGAGGCTCTCGGTGGGGCGCGGCGGGCGCGGGAGGCAACGGCGTTTCGGGGACGGGGCCTGACAATCACCTGAACAAATTGCGACCGGCAGCGGTGCGTAAAAGTTTCTCCGGGTTTTCCCAGGGAGTGCGTCGATTACGCTAATTCAGCTTGCATTCAGATATTAGATACCACCTAATAAGTAATTCTTAACTCATTGTTTTTGTTATATTTTTAATGCTCTTGAAAGTGCTTTATTTAAAGTAATTTCTTAAGTTTGTGACGATCTCGATATGCCGCGCTTACCGCGCTATGCTGATTGCGCCGGACGCGCGCCACACGAGCCGCAGCCGCAAAGGGAAGGGAGCCAACCGCAATTCAGGAGCAGCGATATGAAGCTATCCATACGCGTGGCAACGGCAGGACTGGCGCTTTCCGCGCTGCTGGGCGTGACGCCCGCTGCGCTGGCGCACCATGGCTGGTCTTGGGCCGAGACCGAACAGATGACGCTGCAAGGCACCGTCCAGCAGGTGCAGATCGCGCCTCCGCATCCCTGGCTGGACGTGCGCGCCGACGACGGCGTCTGGCGCGTTGAACTGGGCAATCCCACCCAGACCAAGGACGCCGGATTCGTCGAGGGTTCCGCCAAGCCGGGCGATGCCATCATCGCCATTGGCAACCGCGACAGCGAAGCCGGCACCAAACGCATGAAGGCCGTTCAGATCAAGGTGGGCGGCAAGACCTACGACATCTATCCCAGCCGCATCAAGAAGCCCTGAAGCGCGGCTGCGCCCATGCCTGAGCTGCTGCGCCTGGCGCTGGAACAGCTTGAATCGCTGCCGCCGTCGATCTGGCTGCGGCGGTCGGGGACGCTATATCTGCTGGTAAACGCCGCTCACATCGGAGCCATCGGTCTGCTCATCGGCTCCATCGTCCCGCTGGACCTGCGCCTGCTGGGGCTGCTGAAGCCCGGACCGCTGGCCATGCTGGCGCCTGTGCTGGCACGCACGGCGGCCGTGGGCCTGGCGCTGGCTGTGTTGACCGGTGCCATGCTCTTCAGCGTGCGGCCGCTGGAATACCTGGAAAATCCCGCCTTTGGAGTCAAGATGGGTCTCTTGGCCGCAGGCGCGGTCAACGCGCTGCTGGCACGGCGCAGCAAAGCCTGGGAGATGCTCCAGGAGCAGGGCATGGCCTCGGCTGGAATGCGCCTGCGAGCAGGCGCGTCTTTATTTTTGTGGCTGGGTTGCCTGGTCGCGGGGCGCTGGATCGGATTCCTTTGAAGGCGGCCTGAGCCTGCGTCCGCGGCAGGCGCGGTCGCGATTCCGGCGCCCCGAGCATCAGCGCGTTGCGCTGGCGACGGCCTCGACCGTGATGCGCAGTTGCACTTCGTCGCTCACGCCCGGCGCGAATGCATCCACGCCGAAATCGCTGCGCTTCACGACCGTCATGGCGTCAAAGCCAATGGCCGGGCGTTGCGCCATCGGGTGCATGCCTTGCTTGTTCTGGCGCGCCTGCAGCACCACCGGCTTTTCGATGCCCTTGATGCGCAAGACGCCATTGATGCTGAGCTTGCCGTCGCCATGGTCGGCGACCGAGGTGCTCTTGAACTGGATGTCCGGGTACTTGGCCGCCTGGAAGAATTCCGCGCCTTGCAGCATCTCATCCAGCTTCGGCACGTGGGAAGTCAGACGCGCCACCGGCACGCTCAGGTCCACCGCCGACTTTGCCGGCTGGGCGGCGTCGTAGCGGATCACGCCAGTCACGGCGCCGGCATGGGCCGTGGGCTTGGAAAAGCCCAGATGGTCCCAGGTCACCACGATTTCCGTATGTTCCGGATCGATCTGGTAGTCCACGGGCGCGGCATGCGCGGGAAGACTGCCCAAGGTAAGGAGGGATGCGGCCAGGAACGCAGCGTAGGTGTGCTTCATTTGATTCTCTTGATGTTCGGCGCCCGGAGAAGTCCGGGCGCTCATTCCGTCGTCTGCTGGCTTAAACCGAGCTGACAAAGACGGCACGAAAGAAGGATAGGAAATGATGCAATATCGCGGTAGCCGCAAGGAACTGGCCGCAGCGTTCCATTTTTGATGGCAATCAAACTTTGGTGGCAATCAAACCCGTTGCTTGGAGCATCGACGCGCCCCGCAGGCCGTGCTGGCCGGACATCGCATGCCGGCCAGTCCCCGCGGGTTCATTGCATGGGCGTCAGGCGGCGGCCTGCGCTTCGGCCAGCGCTCGCTGCACGGCCGGCCGGGCGGCGACCCGGGCCAGATAGGCCGTCAGCTTGGGAAACTGCGTCAGGTCGACGCCGTCGCCCTCCAGCCAGCTGCCTATGGTGTACAGATAGCCGTCGACCACGCTATAGCGCTCGCCTGCCGCCCAGGGACCGGCGATTTGCGATTCGAGATAGGCGGCGCAGGCGGTCATGGATTGCGGCACCTTGGCCTGCATGGCGGCGTGCGCGGCCGGATCGTCCGCCCAGCGCGCACCGCGGCGCTTGTGCGCGTGCGCCACGTGCGCGGTGGACGCCAGATAGCTGGCCAATTCCTGCATGCGCGCGAATGCGAACGGATCGTCGACCGGCGCCAGCTGCGCGTCCGGAAAGCTCTGCGCCACGAAGGCGAGCAGGGCGGGGGTCTCGGTCAGCACGCCATGTTCGGTCGCCAGCGCCGGCACGCGGCCCTTGGGATTGACGCGCAGGTACTCGGGGCTCTGCTGCTGCTGGGCGCCCATATCAAGCTTGACCAGTTCGAAATCGGCGCCTGCTTCGTGCAGCGCGATATGCGTCGCCAGCGCACAGGTGCCGGGGGCGGAATAAAAAGTCCAACGGGACATCTGCATCCTCTTTGTTCAATGGGTGAAAAGCCGGGTCGCCACAACAAGCTGCCCGCGATAGGGTAGCCGGATCACTTGGCGATTCCAATAAAGACGGCCAGACAGCGCTCGACTTCCAGCAGCGTTGCAGCCTCGATGCGGCCGAAAGCAGGGCCAAGCTTGTCCCGCCTTACGGTCAGCGCCTTGTCGACCATGATTTGAGATAGCTGTTGCAAACCGTTCTGAGCAGTCGGCCTTGCGTTGACCCGCAGCAAGGGAGCCTCGACCAGACTGCTGGTCACCGGCAGGACGGTGATGCTTCCATGTTCGCTGAACAGGTCAGCCTGAATGACCAGGGCCGGACGCGGTTTGCCAAAATCGCCTTGCGCCACGACTGTCACCAGTTCGCCGCGCATCAGGGCTCCCAGCCTTCCAGCTCGGACATCGCCTGATGCATCAGGCGATGCGTTGCGTGATCTGCCGCATCGGCCTCGGTCGCCAGGCGCGATTGCCTCAGGCATTCCTCGGCGAAATCCGGCCGCCGGGTATCAGGCACCCAGATCTGGACCGGACGCAAGCCGGCCATGCGCAGCGCGGTGCGATGCTTGTTCACGCGGTCGTTCACACTGGATGTCACCATGGCAGCCTCCCTGTTGCATGTAACAGAGTACACGGGGAAGTCGTTACATGCAACGGGTATCGCGGTTGCCGCCACGAGCCGCGTTTCGTCAATCAAGCGTGTCATTGCCACGTTGGCCGTCCGTATGGATAGAACCGCTCACGATATCTGATCTACATCATGTCGCAATCCGAATTGACCGCAAGACCCGATGCATCCGCGGCATCTGCTCCGCCCTGCGTGATAGCATCTGCGCCGATAAGGAATCCCTGATGCACGCATCTGCCTATGCCCGTAGACGTTGGGTCGCGCTGGTCGCGATGGCCCTGTTCGTCTTTCAGGCGCTGATCGCGTCCTCCGCGCTGGCGGCCTCCGGCATGGGAACGGCCAAGGCGGGAGTCACCACCATCGTCTGCACCGCCAGCGGCCCGCGCGTGGTCACGCTGGATGTCGATGGGCAGGGGCAGGGCGCACAGCAGCACAGCGGCGCCTTGCCGCATTGCTGCAGCGCAGGCTGCGCCATGCTCAGCGGGGCCACGCCTCCCGAAATTCTCCTGCTCGCCTGGTTCCTGCCGGCGGCGGCGCCCGCCGTCCATCCTCCGGCCGCGGAACCGCAATTCTCCAGCGCTTTAGCCCGGCTGCCACAACGGTCGCGAGCGCCGCCTCAGTCCGCCTGACCTCCTTCCCTGACGTTATCGACAGGCCATCCGCTCAGCCCGCAAGCCTGCGGGCCTGAACGGCTGCGCCAGCATCGCCGGCACGCACCGGACCACGGGTCCCGCGCGCCGCGGGGAGGGGCGTCCACGTGCCATCGATGCGCGCCTCAGACGTGGCGACTGCGGGCCTTCACCCCTGAAGGCGCGCGTTGCCGTCAGTCCGCGCCCGCTACAAAACTTTCCCGATCGATAGAAACCTGACATGACCAAGAAAGAGGAATTCCTGCGTATGAGTTGCCTGGCCGCCGCCCTGGCTGCCTCATTCCCCGCCTGGCCCCAAGCCGCCGAGACGAACAAGATCTACACCACCGATCCCGTGGTCATTACGGGCGTGGAACCCAGCGCGCCGTTGACCTTCACCACGGATCCCAAGATCCCGCGCCAGCCGCTGCCGGCCAGCGACGGGACTGACTATCTGAAGACGATTCCCGGCTTCTCGGCCATCCGCAATGGCGGCACCAATGGCGATCCCGTGTTGCGCGGCATGTTCGGCTCGCGCCTGAATCTGCTGACCAACGGCACCTCCATGCCGGGCGCCTGCCCGGCGCGCATGGACGCGCCCAGCTCCTATATTTCGCCCGAGAACTTCGACCAGCTTACGGTCATCAAGGGACCGCAGACCGTGCTGTGGGGACCGGGCGCGTCGGCCGGCACGGTCAAGTTCGACCGCGACACGCCGCGATTCACGGCCGCCGGCGTGCGATTCGACGGCAGCCTGACGGGTGGCTCGTTCGGCCGCAACGACCAGGCCGCCGATCTGACCGTGGGCAACGACAAGGTCTACACGCGCATCACGGCCAACCATTCCCATTCCCAGGACTACAAGGACGGCGACGGCAACACCGTGCCTTCGCGCTGGGACAAGTGGAACGCCGACCTGACCCTGGGCTTCACGCCCGACGCCGACACGCTGTACGAACTGACTGCTGGCACGGGCGACGGCGAAGCGCGCTACGCCGGGCGCGGCATGGATGGCTCCCAATTCAAGCGCGAGAGCTTCGGCCTGCGCTTCGAGAAGCGCAACCTGGGTCCGGTGCTGAGCAAGGTCGAAGCACAGCTGTACTACAACTACGCCGACCACGTGATGGACAACTACACGCTGCGCGCGCCGGACCCCATGAGCGCCATGCCCATGGCCATGGCCGCCGACGTGGACCGCGCGACCTGGGGCGGCCGCTACGCCGGCACCTGGGAACTATCGCAGGATGTCAGCCTGGTCACTGGCCTGGATTTCCAGCAGAGCCGCCACCGCTCCCGCAACGGCACCGACACCGTGCCGTACAGCAGCCAGAGCTGGATCAAGGACGCGGACTTTTCCAACACCGGACTGTTCGGCGAGCTGACCTGGCGCGCCGCGCCGGACAGCCGCGTCATCGGCGGCGCGCGGATCGACTGGGCCTCGGCCAAGGATTTTCGCCAGGACAACGGGTCGATGATGATGCCCATGCCCAATCCCACGGCGGATGAACGCCGCAACGACACGCTGCCCAGCGGCTTCTTGCGCTACGAAAAGGATCTGGCCTCGCTGCCAGCCACGCTCTATGTCGGCCTGGGCCACGTGGAACGCTTCCCGGACTACTGGGAGCTGTTTTCCCCGGACCGCGGCCCGGCGGGTTCCGTCAACGCTTTCCAGGGCGTGAAGCCCGAGAAGACCACCCAGCTGGACTTTGGCGCGCAATACAAGACAGAAACGCTGGACGCCTGGTTCTCGGGCTACGCCGGCTACGTCAACGACTACATCCTGTTCAGCTACACCTCGGGCGGCATGATGGGTCCGACGTCGCAGGCCACGAACGTCAACGCGCGCATCGCGGGCGGCGAGCTGGGCGCCTCATACAAGCCGGCGCCATCATGGAAGCTGGGCGCCACGCTGGCGTATGCCTGGGGCCAGAACCGCAGCGACGGCAGCGCGCTGCCGCAGATGCCGCCGCTGGAGGCCAAGCTCAGCGCCGCCTACGACGACGGTACGTGGTCCGCCGGCGCGTTGTGGCGCGTCGTGGCCGCGCAGCGCCGCTACGCCTTGAACCAAGGCAATGTCGTGGGCAAGGACTTCGGCCCCAGCGCGGGCTTCGGCGTGTTTTCCATCAACGGCGGCTATACGGTCAACAAGCAGGTTCGCCTGTCGCTGGGCGTCGACAACCTGTTCAACAAGACCTACAGCGAGCACCTGAACCTGGCCGGCAACGCCGGCTTCGGCTATGCCGCCAACACCGCGGTAAACGAACCAGGCCGCACGGTCTGGGCGCGCTTGAGCTTCAAGTACTGACACGCCCAGTCCGGCAGGCGCAATCAGGACGCGCGCGGAGCCGTCAACAGCCCGACGATACCGCGCACGTCCGGTTCGTCCTCCAGCCCGCGCAGCCTGCGCGCCAGCTCCCGCGTCTGCGCGGCAGGCAAGGGCGGCTGCGCGGAGGCGCAGCAGGCTTCGAACTTCGCGTCCTGTTCGGCCACACCCAATGGGCGTTCCGGACTGCCGGGAAAGGCCGGCATGTCGACCGTGAATTCGCGGCCGTCCTTGAGCCGCAATTCGACCCGCTGGGGGCACATGGCGTTGGGGTCGGGATTGCCATCATCCACCACCAGAATGCGGGCGGCCAGTTCGAAAGTCCTGGCTTCGGCCAGCGCGGCCGGATCGAAATCGGGGATGCCGACCCGGCCGCGCAGCATGGCCGTGGCCATGGCATAACCCATGCACAGCCTGGCGGTGGCGGAATCCATGCCCGGATGGGCCGGGCGTCCGACCAGGCGCACGATCAATGAAGACGCGCGAACCGTGATCTGGTCCACGTCCTCGGGCTGCAGCGCATGGGCGCGCATCAGGTCCAGCACGGCGCCGATGCCGCTGTGCGTGGCGCGGCCGGTCGGATACGGTTTGTGGCTCATGCGGGTGATCTGGAACACCCGGCCCACATCCTCGCGGACCGCGTCCCAGTCGGCCTGGCCAGCGTCGTAGAGCGCGAAGTAGCCGTAGGGGCCTTCCAGGATGTCGCGCGGCCCGGGGAAGCCCGCGCGCGCCAGTTCGAACGATGTGACGGCGGCCCTGGCGTTCAGGCCGACCTGCAGGCCGACTGCGGGAGAGCCTTCGATATGTGCCTGCATGGTGCCGGAGAGATGGCTGTATGCCAGCCCCAGCGCGTCGCGCGTGGCGGTTTCATCCAGTCCCGCCAGCTTGCACAGCGTGGCCGTGGCGCCCAGGCCGCCGCACATGGCGGGCCGGAAGAAGCGCATGGGCGCGCGCTGGGCCAGCGCGACGTAGATGGCGAAGTCCAATCCGGCCGCGACCGCCGTGATCAGCTGAGGGCCATCGATGCCGCCTTCGCGCTCGGCGTAGCCCAGCGCCGCGGGCACGATGCAAGCAAACGCATGCACCACGGCGCGGTCGTGAATCGCGTCGAACTCCTGGTTGAAGACCTGATAGGCGTTCAGCATGACCGCGCTGGCCAGCGGCAGCCGCTCGCCGCTGCCCCAGACGGTGGCCTCCGCGCCCTGGCCCAAAGTCTGGGCCGCCTGGCGCAGCGATGCCATGCGGGGATGGCGCGAGCCGGAGAGCCCGACGCCGACCGCATCGAGGATGAAGGTCTGGGCCGCCGCCACCGCCGCCGCCGGCAGGTCCTGGTAGCGGGTGCGCAGCAAGTGCGCGACCAAGGTATCGATGGCGTTCATGCGGCGGCTCCGGCGGATTTGGCGGCAACCTGGCTGGCGTACCAGTCATACATCGCGGCGCCGGTGACAAAGGTCGTCATCGGATGCCGCTGCAACAGGTCCAGCATGGCCAGCAGATCGGCGTAGCGGTGCGGCACGCCCATCAGATGCGGATGCAATCCCAGCGTAAGGACGCGCGGACAGCCCGCGGCTTGGGCCTCTTGGGCATACAGGTCCAGCGTCCGTTCCAGGCGCCGGCTGAATTCCCCGGTGGCATGCTTTTCCACCGCGTGGATGACGGAATCGTTCAGCTCCAGCGCGTAGGGCAGCGCCAGCAACGGCCTCCCGGCGGTCTGCATCCAGTTGGGCAGATCGTCCAGGCACCAGTCGAACAGGTAGTCGATGCCGGCCTGGGCCAGCAGATCCGGCGTGTCCAGCGTTTCGCGCAGGCCGGGCGAGAGCCAGCCGCGCGGACGGCTGCCGCTGAAGCGCTCGATCCGGTCCAGCGCCGCAGCGATGGTGCGGGCCTGGCCGTCGCCGTCCTCTTGCGACAGCGCCCGCTGGTGGATGCCGTGGCCGATGAATTCCCAGCCGGCCTCCAGCAGCGCCTGCGCCGCCTCGGGATAGGCATCGATGACCGAAGCATTCAGGCTGGCCGAGGCCGGCAGGCCGCGGCCGCGTATGGCGTCGATCATCCGGGGCAGCCCGCAGCGCAGGCCGTATTCGGCCCAGCTGTAGTTGGGCACGTCCGGCACCGTCTCGCGTCCATGCGGCGCGGTAAGCAAGGTACGGGGCATGGGCTGGTCGAACGGCCAGTGCTCCACATTGACCACCAGGTGCACCAGGATGGGCCGGCCGTCCAGCGCCGCCAAGGGGGGGCGCTGGCTGGAAAGCATGAAAGGAATGCGTGGGTTGTTCATGGCATCTTGCTCATGGTTCAAAGACGTCTCAACGGCCGAGAAAGACCGGCTCGCGTTTTTCGGCGAACGCCCGCCGGCCTTCGGCGTAGTCCTCGCTGGCGAAGCAGTCGGCCACCAGGGCATCGATCGCGTCAAGCCGGGCAGGCGCGGGCGGATTCATGGTCGCCAGTATGGCCGCCTTTGCCGCGCGCAGGGAGAGGGGCGCATTGGCGGCAATGCCGCGCACCCGGGCCTGGGTCTGACGGGCGAAATCGTCGTCGGCGTACCGTTCATGGACCAGGCCGCGGCGTTCGGCCTGCTCGGCGTCGAGATTGCGGGCGGTATAGAACAGATCGAACGCGGATGCCGCGCCCACCACGTCCACCAGCCGGCGCATGTCGGCATAGGAGTAGCCCAGCCCCAGCCGCGCGGCCGGCATGCGGAAACGGGCGCTGGCGCTGGCATAGCGCAGGTCGCAGGCCAGCGCCAGGCCGATGCCGCCGCCCATGCAGGCGCCCTGTATCAGCGCCACGGTCGGGGCCGCGAACTCCGCCAGCAGCTGTTGCGCGTCCGCCACCGCCTGGTTGTACCTGGCGACCGCGGCGGCGCCGTCGCGCGCCTGGTCGAACTCGCTGATGTCGGCGCCGGACACGAAGGCCCGGGTGCCGGCGCCGGTCAGCGCCAGCACCCGGACCCCGGCGCCCTCCAGTTCACGCAGTGCGGCGGCCAATTGCTGCCACATGGCCAGCGTCATCGCATTGCGCTTTTCCGGATGGCAGACCGTCAGGGTCGCAATACCTTCCCGGAGGTCCACCTGGATCTGGCCGCCGCTCATACCACCCCCTGGCCATACAGGCGCTCGATGTCGCCCTCGGCATAGCCTATCTCCGCCAGCATCTCGCGGGTGTGCTCGCCCCAGCCGGGGGCAGGCCGAGCGATCTGGGCGGGCGTGCGCGTCAACGCCACGGGCTGCGAGATCAGGCGGTATTCATGTCCGGTCTCGTCCGCGACCGGCTGCGCCACGCCCAGATGGCGGACCTGCTCGTCCTCGAATACTTGCGGGATGCTGTAGACCGGACCTGCCGGCACGCCGGCGCCGTTCAGCAGCCCGACCCAATGCGCGACGCTTTGCTGGCGGAAGCGCTGCGCCAGCGATTCATTGAGAGCGGCGCGGTTGGCCACGCGCAGCTTCTCGGTCGCATAGCGCGGATCCTCCAGCCATTGCGGCGCGTCCAGGCACTGGCACAGGCGGCGCCAGTTGCCTTCGCCCGACGCGCCCAGGTTGAAGGCGCCGTCGCTGGCTTCGAACAGGCCCATCGGGCTGCTGGTCGGATGATCGTTGCCCGCCTGCACCGGCGTGTCGCCGTCGTTCAGGTAGCGCGCCGCCTGGAAATCCATGAGCGCGATCTGCGTGTGCAGCAGGGAACTGTGGACCCACTGGCCGACGCCGGATTGTTCCCGTTCCAGCAAGGCAAGCAGGACGCCGACCGCGGCGTAGATGCCGGTGCCGCAATCGGCGACCGCCAGCCCGGCGCGCAGCGGACCGCCGCCGGCAAAGCCCGTGACCGACATGAGGCCGCCCATGCCCTGGATGATCTGGTCAAAGCCTGGCCGATCCGCGTAGGGACCGTCCTGGCCAAAGCCGGAAATGCTGGCCAGGATGACGCGGGGATTGATGGCGCGCAGCGCCTCGTAGTCCACCCCAAGGCGCGCCTTGACGTCGGGACGCCAGTTCTCCACCACCACATCGGCCGTGGCCACCAGCTGCTTGAACACGGCCAGGCCTTCGGGCTTCTTCAGGTTCAGCGTCATCGACCGCTTGTTGCGGTTCAGGTTCTGGAAGTCGCCGCCGGTGCGGTCGGCGGCGAACATGGCTTCGTTGGGATCGATTCCGGCCGGCGGCTCGATGCGGATCACGTCCGCGCCGAAATCGGCCAGGATGCGCACGCAGGTCGGGCCGGCGCGCACGCGCGAAAGGTCCAGCACGCGAAAACGCGCAAGGGTGGGGGAGGCATTGATTCTGGCCATGATGAGTCCGTGGATTAGCGTTGCAGGATGGCGGAAAAGGGCAGGGCGAACTGGTGCGCGAAGGCCAGCAGCAGGGCATCGCTGCCAGGCGCGCCGACCGCTTGCACGCAGACGGGGCGGCCCAGCGCGTCGATGCCGACGGGCAGTACCAGCGCGGGCAGGCCCAGATAGTTGAGGTAGGCGTGGTGGCGATGCAGCGCCGCGAGCACGCGCGGCTCGAAAGCAGGGCTGCTGGTGGTGACCGCCGAGCGGTCCGGCACCCCTTGCGGCAGGCAGGGCGTGAGCAGCAGGTCCGCATCGGCGAGATACGTGGCCACGAACGCGGCGCGCGACAACGCGATTTGAGACAGGGCATGCCGATACCAGATCGCCGGCATGGCCCAACCAGGCAGCGCGATGGCCTGGGTGGCGGGCGCCAGCGACGCAAACTCGCGGCGCACGCTGCCGGCGAGCGTGGCAGCAGCCTCCGCGTGCAGCACGATCTGCGCCAGGCGGTTGAGGCGGTCCAGATCGGGCCCCGCTTGGGCATCGATCCGCGCCGAATCCCGCAATCGCTGTTCGAAGCACGCCATCGCCGCGCCCACGTCGGCGCGCGCGCCGGCGGTCGCGAGCGTGGACGCCACCCGCCAGCGCCGGGGCCTGGAAAGTTCCTGTTCGATACCCGCCGCATCCGTGGGCAGCGCCGGCGCGACCGTCGCCGATGGCAGCAACGCGACATAGACGCAGGCGGCGTCCAGCGCGTCTCGGCCGATCACCCCCACCGTGTCCAGCGTCGGCGCCAAGGCCGCCACGCCGTCCGCCGGGATCACCCCTTGGGTCGGCTTGAGCCCCACCAGGCCGCAGGTAGCCGCCGGCATCCGCACCGAGCCGGCCGTGTCGGTGCCGAGCGAGGCGGGCACCAGGCCGGCCGCCACCGCCACCGCACAGCCGCTGGAAGAGCCGCCCACCGCGGCGGCGGGATCAAGCGGATTGACCAGGGCCGGGCCATGCGGATTCTCGGCCGTGGCCCCGCAGGCGTGCTCGGCCATCGCCAGGGCGCCGAGATTGAGCGCGCCCTGGTCCTGCAAGCGCCGCAGTACGGTCGCCATCGGTCCCGGCGCATCGTCGCGCAACGGCCGGCCACGGCCAGGCGCATGCGCGCCGGTCTCGAATGCATCCTTGTGCGCGAGCGCCACACCTTCCAGCAAACCGCCGGACCGACCGGCAGGCGGGCAGGGCTGATAGATGCGCGTGGCGCAGTGCAGCTCAGCCGCGCTGCGCTCGAACGTGGCGGCCTGCGCCGAAACCAGCTCGGCGCGCTCGCCCGGCGTGGCCTGCTCATAGCGCCTGCGCATGTCGCCGATGGAAAGATGAGCGCGGAGGTCAGGCATCCTCATCCCCGCAATTCGCGATATCCGCCTCGATAACGGAGAGGCGCAGCAAGCCGCGCGCGACCGCCGCTTGGGTTTCGGCGGGCACCGTCAGGCCATGGGTACTGCACACCAGGGCCACCCAGGCCTGCCACGCCTGCTTGGACGAGTCTTCCATGCTCATTACCTCCTGCCGCACTTTGCTCGGTAAAATAAAAGTCTAGTCTCATAAATATATTTATATAAGTCAAGAAAATACTATGCTGTGGATGAATTTTCTTTATCCCCTGACCGGAGTCCGCCATGAAAGCCGCTGAGCGCATCCGCCTGTCCGTCGAAGAGTCGATCCGCGACGGCAGCCTGTTGCCGGGAGACCCCGTCGACGAACAGATGCTGATGCAGACCTACGATGTCTCGCGCACGCCGGTGCGCGAGGCGCTGCTGCAACTGCAGGCGCAGGGGCTGGTGGCCAGCCTGCCGCGCGGCGGCATGGTGGTGGCCAAGATGGATGTGGCTCAGCTGATGGCCATGTGGGAGCTATTGGCCGAACTGGAGGGGATCGGCGCGCGCCTGGCTTGCGAACGCATGACGCCCGCGGAACGCGATGAACTGGCGGTCATCCATGAGCGCGCCGCCGCGGTGGTGCGGCGCGAGGACACCGACGCCTGGCAGGAGCACAACCGGCGGTTTCACGATGCGTTGTACATGGGCGCCCGCAATCCCTATCTACGCCAGGAGATCCTGCGCATGCGCTCGCGCACGGGCGCCTACCGGCTCCACGCCTTCTCCGCCTTCGGCCGCCTTGCGTCGTCGTGGGAGCAGCACGGCCAGTTGCTCGAGGCGATCCAGGCGCAGGACTCGGCCCGCGCGGCCGCGATCATGACGCTGCACATGAGCCCCGGGCAAGGGTCGATCAGCTTTGCTTCCTTTGTTGCCGCATTGCCCAAGAACCTGCTGGCGTGACGATCCGGCATCAGGACAAGACTCGTCCCGCGCACGGACAATGCGGGTAAATCCTCATTATTGTATTTTTTCAAAATGGCAAAATATATTTATAGCAGCCGAAAACATCTGCTCGCGTGACCTTGCCCCGGTATCGGCGGGCTAGGGCGCACCCCTGATCCGCTCCACCGAGGAACCCGCTATGGATGCTGTTTCACCGCAACCCCTCTCCGCACCGCCACAAGACGCCGCGTCGGCCGCCGCCGATCCAGGCCTGATGCACCGCAAGGTCGCCTGGCGACTCATCCCTTTCCTGATATTCCTGTTCCTGCTGGCATGGATCGACCGCGTCAATGTCGGCTTCGCCAAGTTGCAGATGCTGCAGGACCTGCGCTTCAGCGAGGCCGTGTACGGCCTGGGGGCGGGCATCTTCTTTATCGGCTACTTCATCTTCGAGGTGCCCAGCAACCTGCTGCTGCAGCGCATCGGCGCGCGCAAGACCCTGGCCCGCATCACCATAATGTGGGGCCTGACGTCGATGGCGATGGCATTCGTCACCACGCCGACTTCCTTCTACGTCTTGCGCTTTCTGCTCGGCGCCTTCGAAGCCGGCTTTTTCCCCGGGGTGATGCTCTATCTGACGTACTGGATTCCCGCCAGCCGGCGAGGGCGCATCAATGGCTGGTTCATGACGTCGTTCGGGCTGGCCGGCATCGTGGGCGGGCCGATAGCGGGTCTCATCATGAGCGGCATGGACGGCGTGGCCCCGCTGCGCAACTGGCAATGGCTGTTCGTGTTGGAAGGCATTCCGTCCGTGATCGCCGGGATGGTGGTGCTGGCGTATCTGCCGGACCGCCCCCAGCAGGCGCGCTGGCTCAGCGCGGCGGAAAAGGCCGCGCTCACGGCTGAACTGGACAGCGAGCGCCTGGATCCCGCCAAGCACGCCAGCTTCGCTCAGGCCTTGCGCTTGCCGGCGTTGTGGCTGTGTACCGCCGCCTACTTCTGCATCGTCGGCGGCAACGCGACGCTGGCGTTCTGGATGCCCTCGATCGTGCGCGAACTGGGCGTGCAAGGCACCCTGAACATCGGGTTGCTGTCGGCCATTCCCTTCATACTGGGCACCGCCGCGATGGTGATCAACGGCATGCATTCCGATTCCACCCGCGAACGCCGGCTGCATTGCGCGGGCGCCACCCTGGTCGGCGCGCTGGGCCTGTCCTTGACCGGCGCCTATATCGGCAGTCCGGTATTGGCGATGGCATCCTTGAGCATCGCCGCCATCGGCGTGCTGGGCGCCTTCCCGGTGTTCTGGGCCATCCCGGCAGCATTCCTGACCGGCACCGCCGCGGCCGGCGGCATCGCCTTCATCAATTCGGTGGGCAACCTGGCGGGCTTCGCCACGCCTTTCATGATGGGCTGGCTCAAGGAATGGACGGGCGGCGTCGCCGCCGGGCTGTACGTTGTGGCCGGCATGCAGCTCGTCGCCACGGCGGTCGTCGCGCTGACGATGCGCAGGCTGGCGGTCTAGGCCGGCACGGCTCCAGGCGGAATGACTCCGGCGAGCCCGCCGGAGTATTGTTCATGGACAGCCGCCATGGCGGGAGCACATCATGCACGACAACCTAGCACTCGAGCCCGGCACCTCCCAGCTCGGCAACTTGCTGCAATTCCTGGCCTGGATCGCCGAGCGGCCGCGCACCTATGCGCAGACCATGGACGCCTGGCGCAGTTCTTGCCCGCGTCTGTCCGCCTGGGAAGACGCAACCGCCAATGGGCTGGTCGACATGTCCCGGGACCGGGAAGAAGCGCATACCGAACCGGTCGTCATCCTGACGCAGAAAGGGCGGACGCTGCTGGCGTCGGCCAGCGGCTCCACCCGTTCCTGATATGCGGGGCGGCGGCGCCTCCAGGGGGCCTAACTTTCACTTACACCTAAGCCTGGACCCAATGTAACGATGTGGTTTTTTTTGCGGATTTCGTCGAAAAAAACCACTGATTCGTCGAAAAAAAGTTGCACCCAGCGCGCACCCTGCGGATTCTAGTGGCGAAACTTTGCCAGTTACTACTGAGCGCGCCCCCGGGCATCCGGGCGGCCTTCGCGCTCAGGCCAACAGAATCCGCGAATCGATGAAGCCCATCTCTTTCCCCGTGCGCAACCCCGGCCTGCCTTTCCCTCTGCTGCGCCAGAACACCCTGCGATTGGCCGTGGTGTCGGCGCTGGGCGCCTGCGCCTGGGGCGCGACGGGCAGCGCGCAGGCCGGCTACGCCTGTGCCGGCGGCCCTTCGCTGAATGTGTCGTCGGGAAACTACCCAAGCGCCCAGGCCATCTGCGAAGGCGATAGCGGGGTGGACCACAACGACGAGAAGGACGGCCAGAACGGGCCCGACGTGTCCGTCACCTCATCGGGCAGTTACAACACCGACGCGAATCAGACCCGGCTGAACCCGCTTGGCGTGGTCACGGCCCTATCGCGCGGCGGCGACGGCGTGGACGAAGGCACCGCGGGTGACGGCGGCAACGTCACCGTGTCCAGCAGCGGCGACGTCGCGCTCAACGGCACGGCGCTCAGCAACTTCAACAGCCTGATCATGGCGGTATCGTCCGGCGGGATCGGCGACCCCGCCAACGACAACAACGACTCCAACGGCGGCCACGGGGGCCTGGGCCAGACCGTCACCGTGACCAACTCCGGCAACCTGACGATGTCGGGTTCCTTGCCCACGCCGCGCCAGGGCCTATACGGCATCAATGCCCGCGCCTTGGGCGGGGCGGGCGGCGACCAGAACGACCCGACGCTGGAATACGGCGAGCAGGTGGGCGGCAATGGCGGCAACGCCAGCACGGTCACGGTCAGCAATACCGGCGCCATCAACCTGGGCAGCAGCGCGGCGCGCCTGCGCACCTATGCCAACGGCGCCGCCATCTACGCGAATTCCGTGGGCGGCATGGGCGGCTACAACAACGGCAATGCCGGCACCGGCGGCACGGTGCAGGTGACGCACCAGGGCCAGGCCTACAGCTACTGGCAGGTCTACGACAGCGCCACGGTCTTTGGCATCTATGCGCAGAGCATCGGCGGCGACGGCACGGCCTCGACCGACAACAGCGACAACGGCGGCAACGGCGGCGGCACGTCGGACAGCTGGACCCAGAAGGTGACGGTGGACGTCAATGGCTCGGTGCTGCTGGATGTGGCCGGTTCGGCCGCTGGCGCTACCATCGAAGGCGCGGGCGTCGCTGCCCGCGCCATAGGCGGCAAAGGCGGCATGGGTCCCGACAAGGACCACTCGGGCGGCAATGGCGGCGCGGGCGGAAGCGTCGCCATCAATCTCTATCAGGGCGCCAGCGTCGCCACCCGCGGCGACAACCTGCCCGGCCTGGCGGCGCAAAGCCTGGGCGGACAGGGCGGCGATGGCACCGACAGCACCGCGCTGGCCGGGCAGGGCGGCGGCGGCGGGTTTGGCGGCAACGCCAGCGCTGTCAACGTCGTAGCCGCGAGCGGCAGCGCCATCAGCACCACAGGCAGTTTTGCGACAGGCATCGTGGCGCAATCGATCGGCGGCGGCGGCGGCACCGGCAGCGACTTCGTCTCGGTGCTGGGAGGCCAGGGCGGCAACGGCGGTAATGGCGGCAACGCCGGCACGGTGACCGCCACGACCGGCGGAACCATCACGACCAGCGGCGACCACGCCTACGGCGTGCTGGCCCAGTCCATCGCCGGCAGCGGCGGCGCGGGCGGCGCGGACACGGCCGAACTGGTTTCGCTGGGCGGAGACGGCGCGGGCGGCGGCGCGGCCAGCCAGGTCACCCTGAACAACACGGGCTCCATCGCCACGTCGGGCTACAACTCGCACGGCATGATCGGCCAGTCCATCGGCGGCGGCGGCGGGGCCTCCGGCAGCGCCACTGGCCTGCTCAGCGTGGGCGGCAGTTCGGCCGGGGCCACCGGTTCATCCGGCAGCACGGTGGTGCTCGGCAACACCGGCTCCATCACGACGGCCGGCAACGCCGCCATCGGCATGGTGGCCCAGTCCATCGGCGGCGGCGGCGGCAGCGGCGGCGACAGTATCGGCGTGTTGGGCGTGGGCGGCGGCGGCGCCGGCGGCGGCGCGGGCGGCAACGTGATCATCCAGGATCTGGGTTCTATCCAGACGGCCGGCCAATTCGGCGCAGGCGTGCTGGCCCAGTCGGTGGGCGGGGGCGGCGGCAACGGCGGCGACACCTTCACCGCATCGGTCGGGGTGTCGGTGGCGATCGGCGGCAGCGCCAGCGGCGGCGGCGACGGCGGCTCGGTCTGCATGAGCAATCAGGGCGGCTGCGACGGCACGTTGACGTATTCGACATCGAACATCGCCACTCACGGCAACTATGCGCCGGGCATCATCGCGCAGAGCGTCGGCGGCGGCGGCGGCACCGGCGGCAGCGTCAAGAACGCCAGCGTGGCCTCGTTCGCCGCGCTGCAACTGGGCGGCAGCGGCGGCGGCGGGGGCAAGGCCGCCGAGGTCAAGGTGGGCTACAGCAACCTCAACATCAGCACCGGCGGCGCCCACTCGGCCGGCATCCTGGCCCAATCGATAGGCGGAGGCGGCGGCAACGGCGGCGATGCCAGCTACTACGACGTCACCGTGGGCTTCAACGCGGCCGTGGTGCTGGGCGGCAGCGGCGGTTCGGGCGGCACCGGCTATTCCTCCATCGTGAACCTCAGCAGCTCCCATGTCGCCACGGGTATGGACTACGCCAGCCCGGGCATCGCCCCGGACACCTACGCGCCCAACGATTCGTTCGGCATCCTGGCGCAGACCATAGGAGGCGGCGGCGGCAACGGCGGCAGCTCCAGCGCCAGCGATCTGGTGCTGGCGGTGCCCACCGGCGAGGGCGCGTCGCTGGCGTTCAACTTCGAAGCCGCGGTGGGCGGCAGCGGCGGGGCGGGCAGCGACGCCTGCCCGCCCGGAGATGCAGCCTGCGTCACGCAGGTCAACCTCAGCAACGGCTCCACGGTCGTCACGCTGGGCGACGGCTCCCATGCGGTGATGGCACAGTCGGTAGGCGGAGGCGGCGGCAACGGCGGCGATTCATCCGTGCTGTCCACGGTGCTGGGCGATGAAACCACGATCTCGCTGTCCGCCGGCATGACCTTGGGCGGCTCCGGCTCCGGCGGCGGCAACGGCGGCGCGGTCAGCGTGGGCCTGGGCGACGCCAACGGCGCCTATGCCGGCTTGCCCCCATCGCTGTTGACGCCGCCGGGCGTACGCGTGCCGCCGGTGTCCACCATCGTGACCTATGGCGATTACGCCAATGGCGTGCTGGCGCAATCCATAGGCGGGGGCGGCGGCAATGGCGGGGTGGGCAGCAGCAACGCCTACACGCATGGCGGCCCCACCAACGTCAAGCTGACCCTGGCCCTGGGCGGCACTAGCGGGGCAGGCGGGACCGGCGGCAAGGTGGACGTGACGCTGAACCCCAACTACACCATCCGCACGCTGGGCTCGGGTTCGCGCGGCATTGTGGCGCAGTCCATCGGCGGCGGCGGCGGAGCCTCGCAGGGTGGCACGCTGAACGTGGCCGGCAGCGCCGAAGACCGGCCATCCGCCCGCTTGCAGGTGGGCCTGGGCGCCACCGGGGGCTCGGGCGCCACGGGCGGCGACATCAATGCAACTTTGCAAGGCGCGATCCGCACCGAAGGCGGCGACGCCGATGGCGTCCTGCTGCAATCGATCGGCGGCGGTGGCGGACTGGGCGGGTCGTTGGGCGCCGACGCCTCGTCCTATCCCATCCTGGACCGGATCGGCAACCACAGCGACAACAAGGAACGGCTCGACGACGAAAACAGCACCTACCAATTCGGCGTGGACGTGGGCGGTACCGGCGGCACGGGCGGCCATGGCGGCAATGTCAGCGTTAACTACGCGGGCAAGATCGCCACCGCCGGCGACTGGGCCGACGGTCTGGTGGCCCAATCGATAGGCGGGGGCGGCGGGGTAGGCGGATCCTCCAGCGCCTCGGGCAGCAAGATCAAGGCCAACGCCATCATCGGCGTGGGCGGCAGCGGCGGCGCCGGCGGCGACGGCGGCAACCTGAGCGTCTCCTTCGACGACGACCATGGCAACAGCATTTCGACTGCGGGCTACAACGCCTATGGCGTGCTGCTGCAATCCATAGGCGGAGGCGGCGGGCAGGGCGGCGACGGCTCGGACCAGGCACAGGGCACCATCACCGTCGGCGCCTCGTTTGGCGGCACCGGCGGCGTGGCCGGCAACGGCGGCAGCATCCTGACCTCCGGCGGGGGCGGATGGCTGAACGTCCAGACCTCGGGCGACGACGCGCCGGCGCTGGCGATGCAGTCCATCGGCGGCGGCGGTGGCACGGCGGGCGCGGGCAACAGCAGCTCCAAGCTGCAGCAAAACAGCCATTCCATGAGCGTCTCGGTGGGCGGCAGCGGCGGCTTGGCCGGTTCGGGCGGCGCCATTAACGTCGCCACCGGCATCGCCGCCACCACGCAAGGCGCGCGCGCCTATGGCGTGCTGGCGCAATCGATCGGCGGCGGCGGCGGCCTGGGCGGCGCGGGCGACGCCAGCAACCTGACCGGCGTGTCGCTGGGCGGGCGCGGCGGCGCAGCCGGCGACGGCGGGGCCGTGACCTTGACCTTGAATGCCGGCGGCCACATCAGCACCAGCGGCGCGGGCTCGCATGGCGTGATCGCGCAGTCCATCGGCGGCGGCGGAGGTATCGCGGGCGACATCAGCAAGGGGCTGCAACTGGGCTCGGGCGCTTGGACCCCGGGCAGCGGCCAGACGGGCGGCAGCGGCAGCGGCGGCACGCTCAACCTCAATGTCGCCAGTAACATCACGACCCAAGGCGACTACGCCTACGGCGTGATCGCCCAATCCATCGGCGGCGGGGGCGGGCTCGGCGGCAACGCCGCCGGCGGTTTCGCGGGCAGCACGGCGGGAGCTGGCAGCACGGGTTCGGGCGGGAACGTCACGGTGACGCAGAGCGGCAGCATCGCCGCCACCGGCGCCGGCGCCACCGGCATCTTTGCGCAAAGCGCGGGGCCGCAGGGCTCGGGGCAGGTCGCGGTCACCGTCAACGGTGCCGTCAGCGGCGGCAGCGGCGCGGGCGCCTATGGCGTCTGGATCGTGGGAGACAAGCAGAACACGCTGACCGTGGGCACGGCGGGCACGATCACGGCCGGCTCCGGCGGCAGCGCGGTGCGCTATGACGGCGCGTCCTTGCAGCAAGCAAAGACCGCAAGCTTCCTCGCCAGCCCCTCCGGCGCCAACCTCGCCATCAACAATGCGGGGACCGTCCTCGGCAACATCGAATGCGGCAGCGGCGCGGGCGGCATCGCCTGCAATGTCTGGAACGCTGCCACCGGCACCCTGAGCGACGCCACGCTCTATCAGGCCAACATCGACAACGCGGGCCTGGTGGCCATCGGCCGGTCCGGCGCGTTCGACAACCTGACGGTGGCGGGAAACTTCAATCTGCAAGCCGGCGGCATCCTGCAGGCGGACGTGGACTTCGCCAACCTCAAATCCCCGCGCATGGTGGTGCAGGGCGATACCCGCCTGGACGGCCAGGTAAATGTGCAGCCGATCACGCTGCTGCCCGATTACGAAGTCACCGTGGCGACGCTGCAAGGCGACGTCCAGGGCAGCCCCGCGGCCAAAGACAGTCCGGTGATCGACTACGACGCCAGGCTGGACGGCAAGGACGTGCGCGTGCGCGCGGTGCAGGCCGACTTCGCCGCGCCGTCCATGCAGCTGGCGGCCAACCAGCGCTCGGTGGCGCGGCATATGCAGGGCGCCTGGAACCTGGGCGGCAATGCCGCCATGGCGTCCTTGTTCGCGGCGCTGGACATGGCCTCCAGGGAAAGCGCCGACACCTATTCGAACCGGCTGTCGGACCTGTCGGCGGGCGTCACCGTGGCGCCCGCCGCACAGATGCAGGCCAGCATGGCGCGTTTTACCGGTGCCATGATGTCGTGCCCGGCGTTCCAGGGCGGCGACGCGCTGACCGGCGAGCAGGATTGCCTCTGGGGCCAGGTGTCCGGCATCAATACCAACCAGGATGGCGACGGCGGGGTCTCCGGCTTTTCGTTCGATGGCGTCACCTATCAGTTCGGCGGCCAGCGCCAGGTAAAGCCGGGCTGGTTCCTGGGCGGCTCCGTCGCCTATCAGAACAGCCACCTGAGCGGCGACGACGGACGGGTCAGCGGCAAGGGCGACAGCGGCTACGCCGGCGTGGTGCTCAAGCGCGAAACCGGACCCTGGACCTTGTCCGCGGCCCTGGGCGGCGGCTATGGCCAGTACGACATCGACCGCAGCATCCGCATCCCCGGCATGCAGAGCACGGCCAACTCGGACCTGGACGTCTATGGCGCGGCCTTGCGCCTGCGCATCGCCCGCACCTACGCCGCGGAACACGTTTATCTGAAACCCTATGTGGACCTGGACGCGTCCTACACCCACATGCCCGGCTACAGCGAATCCCGCAACGCCCTGCATCTGGACGTGGAAAGCAGCAACCAGTTCGTCATGGCCCTGTCGCCGACGCTGGAGCTGGGCGGCAAAGTGGCGCTGAAGAACGGCGCCACCATGCGCCCCTACATGTATGGCGGCGTGTCGTTCCTGTCCAAGGACGAATACACGGTCAAGGCGCAATTGCAGGGCGCGCCGGCCGGCTCGGGCGCCTTCGAGACCTCGGTGCCCATGGACGACGTCATCGGCCGCGTCGGCGCGGGGCTGCAGGTGTCGAACGCGGGCGGCATCGACTTCCGGCTGCAGTACGACGGCGACTTTTCGTCCCACATACAAAGCCACCGCGGCACCTTGAAGGTGATGGTGCCGTTCTGAGGGCATAAGGCGGCAGACTTCAAGAAGCTTGAGTGCTCGCTGCCGCCAGTTCGATACTGCGAACGGTTCTTGGTATCATTTAGGCCAATTGGCCGCCGGCGCTATCGCCCGGCAGGCCGCCGTTCCGTGTCATCGCGCTGCCTATCGGGGCGTTCGAGCATGTCCAACCCCCTACAGCCGCTACAGCTACTCTGCGAAAACCATTACGAATGGCTCTGCCAATGGTGGCGGCATCGCCTCGGCCATGGCGATGAGGCATCCGACTTCGCGCACGACACCTTTCTGCGCGTGCTGCGCAATCCGGAAGAAGTCCGCACGCTGCGCCAGCCCAGGGCCTATCTGACGACCATCGCCCGGGGGCTGCTCAACGATCACTGGCGCCGCCGCTCGCTGGAACGCGCCTGGCTCGAGGCCATGGCCGCGCTGCCGCCGGAATTGGAGGCTACGCCCGAGATGCTGCTGGGCGTGCAGCAGGCGCTGCAACAGCTGGACCGCATGCTCGGTAACCTTGCGCCGCAGGCGCGCGAGGTGTTCGTCCTGTCGCAGCTGGAAGGTCTCACCTACGTCGAGATCGCCGCGCGCACCGGCCTGAGCGACCGTACGGTAAAGCGCTACATGGCCCAAGGCTTCGAAATCTGCCTGACCATGCTGGACTCCTGACAAATGGACGCGACAGGATCCAAGCCGATCGATGCCTCGGTCATTCGGGAAGCCGCCCGCTGGCTGGTGCGCCTGCACTCCGGCGAGGCCGGGCCGGCCGATCATGCAGCCTTTGAACGCTGGCGCCATGGCAATCCCGAGCGCGAGCTTGCCTGGCAGCGGGCGCAGCGCCTGATGCAGCAATTCGACGCCGTGCCGGCCTCGGTAGGCGTGCCGCTCTTGACGCGTGCGCCGCAAGTCAGCCGGCGCACGGTGCTGCGCACCCTGGCAGCGCTGGGGCTGACGCTGCCGCCCGCCGCCTTGCTGGCCTATCGCATGAATACGCAGCCGGCGGGCGCCTATCACACGGCGGTGGGCGAAAGCCAGGATCTGCACCTGGCCGACGGCAGCCAGGTTCACCTGAATACCGACACGGCCATGGACGTGCGCTATTCCGACGAAACACGCCTGCTGCAGTTGCGCGGCGGCGAAGTCTATGTGCGCACGGCCGCCGACCCGTCGGGCAGGGCGCGGCCCTTTATCGTGGAGACGCCCCAGGGCCGCTTGCGCGCCTTGGGTACCCGCTTTGTGGTGCGGCAACTGGATGACGGCGACGCCCTGACCGAACTGGCCGTACTGGAGCACCGCGTCGCCGTGAACCTCAGGAACGGCAGTCCGGAACGGATCTTCAACGCCGGCGAGTCGGTCCGCTTCACCTCCGATGCCTTCCTGCCCAGCGCGCCCGCCGGATCGGAGTCGCCCGGATGGACGCGCGGCGTCATCGAAGCCGACAACATGCGACTGGACATGCTGCTGGCCGAGGTATCGCGCTACCGGCGCGGCATGGTGCGTTGCGATCCGGCGGTGGGCAGCCTGCGGGTGTCCGGTGTGTTCCGCCTGCAAGACACCGACGCGCTACTCGCCGTTGTGGCCAAGACGCTGGACCTGCGCGTCGTGGCGCGCACGTCCTACTGGGTCACGCTGACGCGCTGACGCGTCGCCAGTCCGTCCAGGTTTCACTTATTTACAACTTTGCCGCATCGTGGTTGTCCCTTTCCCCCGGCCTCATCCGGCATACCGCGCATTGATGACCTGTAGGGATGTGACCAAGTGGCAGTCGAAGACCAAACCCAAACCCGCGTCCTGCGGCTAGCCGGATTGACGCTGAGCCTGGCGGCCGCGTTCGCCGCGGCGCCGCCCGCGGCAGCCCAAAGCGCGGCTCCGTCCGCAATGCATGACTATCGCATCCCGGCAGGTCCCTTGGACCAGGCGCTTTCCGCCTTCGCCAAGGCGGGCGGCATCACGCTTTCCTTCCGGCCCGAGGACACCGGCGGGCTGCGGACCCAGGGCCTGGATGGCAGCTACGGCGTGGAGTCCGGGTTGGCCCAGCTGCTGTCCGGCACCGGCCTGGTGGCGGTGGAGCAGGGCGGCCAGGGGTACGTGGTGCGCGCGCCGGCCCCCGCGGCCAAGGCCATACCAGCAGGCAACGCCAACACACTGGAGTCGATCCAGGTCAGCGGCGACTGGCTGGGCACCGGCCTGGAAAACAGCGTGCAGACCTTCGGCGGCGCCCGCACGCTGGTCAAGCGCGACGAAATCCAGAACAGCGGCGCCACCAGCGTGGCCGACGTGCTGCGCCGCGTGCCCGGCGTGCAGATCAGCGGCAGCACCAGCGCCAGCGGCAGTTCGGTAGGCCTGCATGTCGGCATCCGCGGCCTGAATCCGCGCAATTCGTTTCGCACCACCATGCTGCTGGACGGCATCCCCATGGCCATGGCCCCTTACGGCCAGCCGAACCTGGTGATGTCGCCGACCAGCCTGGGCAATATCGAGGCCATCGACGTGGTGCGCGGCGGCGGGGCGGTGCGCTATGGCCCGCAGAACGTGGGCGGCGTGATCAACTTCAAGACCCGCTCGATTCCGACTACCCCCGGACTCACCGCCGAGGCTTCCGCCCGCTACAACATCTTCAGTCAGGGCGGCACCAACACCCAGTACACCGGCTTCATGGGCACGCAGTTCGAGAACGGCCTGGGCGTGGCGCTGATGTACTCCGGCATGGACGGCGAACAATGGCGCGATGCCAGCCACGACCGCTACAACGACGTGGCGCTGAAGTGGCGCTATGAGCTGACGCCGACCTCGGAAATCTACGGCAAGTTCGCGCACTACGACGTCAAGTCCATGACGCCCGGCGGCCTGACCGTGGCGCAGTACCGCGATGATCCGTTCCAGAACACCCATCCCACCGACTACTGGAAAGGCCAGCGCGACCAGGTCGACATCGGCTACCTGAACTCCATCTCGGACACCCAGGAGTTCGAGGCCCGCGTCTATCACTACGACAGCTCGCGCCAGAGTTCGCTGATCAACACCACGGCGGGACGCAACGACTACCAGCCGCGCAACAACCAGGTGCTGGGCATAGAGCCGCGCTACACGCAGCGCCTGGAATGGGGCCCGACCACGCACGACGTGACCATCGGCTATCGCTACATCCACGAAACCGGCCAGGACCGGCGCTATTCGGAGTCGCTGGCTACCGGCCAGCGCGTCGGCGTCGCCCAGGTCTTCGACAACAAGACCGAAGCGCACTCCATCTACCTGGACGACCGCATCGCCTACGGCAAATGGCGCGTGACGCCCGGCGTGCGCTATGAACACATCCGCACCAACCGCCAGCCCAGCGGCACCGCCAACGACACACCGTTCGACCTGCGCAACAGCCGCGGCCTGCCGTCACTGAACGTGGCCTACCTGGTCGACGACGCGCTGACGCTCTATACCAACTACAACACCTCGTTCGGCGCGGTGCAGTACACGCAGCTGAACTCGATGTCGGCGTCCAACCCGCTCAGCCCCGAAGTCGCCAAGACCATCGAAGCCGGCCTGCGCTACTCCGGCGAACAGACCCACACCGAATTCACGGTCTTCGATCTGCGCTTCGACAACCAGATCCTGTCGATCCCCGGCACCAATCCGGCCGTGTTCCGCAATCTGGGCGCCACCACCCACAACGGCGTCGAATTCGCCATCGACTACGACTTCGACAAGTCCGGACCGCTCGCCGGCCTGAATCTCTACGCCAACTACACCTACGTACGCGCCATCCAGAAATCCGGCGAGTTCGAAGGCAACGACGTGCCGTTCTATTCGCGCCAGACCGGCACGCTGGGCGGCCGCTACACCCGCAACAACTGGACCTTCAACCTCTACACCACCGCGCAGAGCGGCCAATATTCGGACACGGCCAACACCGAAGACGAAAGCGCCGACGCGAGCGAAGGCCGGGTGCCGGGCTTCAGCGTCTGGAACACGCAGCTCAGCTACAAACTGCCGCAATGGAAGGGCAGCGAACTGGCCGTCGGCGTGAACAATCTGTTTGACCGGCGCTACTACACCCGCAACGTCGACACCAACGGCGGCCGCATGGTCGGCGCGCCGCGCATGGTCTACCTGCAGGCGCGCCTGGCGTACTGATGCCCAAGCGCATCTGGCTGCTATGCCATCGCTGGGTCGCGCTGAGCCTGGGCGGGATCCTGATCCTCTCCGGGTTCAGCGGCGCCTTTCTGGTGGCTGCCCGGCCGCTGGACAAACTGCTGCATCCGGAATTGTTCCGGGCCGAAAGCGCAGGCGCCGGCCAGCCGGCATCGTTCGAATCCTTGCGCCGCAATCTGGCCGCCGGGTTCGGGCCGCAAGCCTCCTTCACCTTCCGTCCGCCGCGCGATCCGGGCGAAACCATGCAGGTCAGGGTGAGGGCGGCTGGCGCCTGGGACGGCACGGTCTATCTGGATCCGACCAGCGGCCGGGAGCAGGGCAGAAGGGCTGACGACGAAGGCATCGTCGCCCTGGTCTATAAGCTGCACAGCGCCCTGATGCTGGAACAGACCGGCAAAGCCATACTGGCCTGGACGGCGCTGGCCTATCTGGTCCTGACGGTATCCGGCCTGATCGTCTGGTGGCCGCGCAAATGGCCGCCGTCCTTGCGCATGGCGTTCGATAAGGGCACGTTGCGCGCCTTGTTCGACCTGCACCGCAACGGCGGCGCCATCCTGGCGCTTGCGTTAGCCGTGTGCATGGCCAGCGGCGCCTACATGGCCTGGCGTCCGATAGGCGGCTGGATCACGCTGGCCAGCGGCCAGACCGCGGTCGTCGCACCCAAGCTGCCGACGCAGCCCGCAGGCGCCATCCAGCCTCGGTCCCTGGACGAACTGGCCGCCGCCGCCCAGGCGGCATTTCCGGACGGCTCGATAGGCTACTTTCTTTACACCCCGCGCACCGACCGGCCCTTGGCCATCCGCATGAGCGTGCCGGACGATCCGCATCCCAACGGACGGTCCACCGTCTGGCTCGACCCGCGCGACGGCAAGGTGCTGGCGGCGCAGCGCTGGAACGAACTCGATCCGGGCGCGCGGATCAATTCCGTGCTTTATCCGCTGCACACGGGGGAGTTGGGCGGCGTTGCGGGCGAAATCGTCGTGGCATTGCTGGGCCTGGGCCTGGGAACATTGGGCATCAGCGGGGTGTGGCTCTGGTGGCGCAGGAGGTCGTTGAGACGGCATGCCCCGTCAAGGCCTGGGCAGCGAGGTATTCAACAATCCTGATGTCGTCCTCGCCGCCGCAACACGAAAGCTCCCACGTCAATCCGGCAAGACGACCCTGCCCGCGGAGACCTGAATCCGATCCGCCGGCCTGGGCGTTTCAGAGATCGCAGGGAGATTCTCAATCTGCAAGGGAGGCGCCTTGCCCGGCTCTCCACCACGCGAGACGGTTCGCACCAACTGGTTGGGAGGCAAAGGTTTCCCATGGCTAAGGTGGTCCCACATCAGATTCAAAGCCTGTTCCTCGTAGTAGGCCAAAGGCACATACTTGGCATCGAACTTCCCCGGTACGCCAAAATGAGAGATATGGGTTATTTCGATGTACCGCAGTTGCGCCCGCGGCCCTTCACGCAATGAATTGAGACCCGCATACGGACGCGAAGTGAAGGTCGCTGGCACGCGGGCATCTTCGCGGCCATGCAGGACCAGGGCGGGTTTGCCGTGCAGATCGCCATTTGCGCGCACTTGCGCAATACCGGCTTGCACGCGCCTGGCCTGCGCCGTGTCGCCGGTGACTAGCGATCGCAGGCATAGCGAGCCATCGAGGTTGTAGTCCTGGCGTCCGGTGGATGGCGATATGGACAACATGTCATGCACCGGCCCGCGCGGATCCCGATCGTTGATCAGATCGATAGGTCCTGCCGGTACGCCCCCAGGCGCCGTGACGAAAATGGCGGCCAATGCTTGCGCGGAAGCTGCCATGGGACGCCCCTGGGCATCCATGGGTCCCGTGCTGTATCCGCAAAGGCCGTCTTCAATGCCGAAGCGACCCAGGCTGTTTGCATACTTGTTTGCGGTGGCCGCGGGCGCGATCAGAAAGTGATGGGCATTCTGATCATCCCCGTCCGGCTCGAATCCCATGTCGTGCAGATGCTGCCGGGCCTCCCGCGCCTGTTCCGCCAGGGTAGCGCCGCGGAGCAATCCTTTTTCCTTCAGTGAAGTACAGCGATTGCCGCCATGGATGACTTCGTCGGTCCGCCAGGCGGCAGGGGTCGCCATCGCCGCGCACGGCTGATAGAGGATCGTTTCGGTAACGTGGTCAAGCAGGGCACGTCCACCCCCGCGCCATTCGCGCCCCAGGCGTTCAATCGCCACGTCGTCGGAAGATTGAGGCTGAATCGCGGGCTGGGCCGCGACGATGCCGTCAATCCAGCCTTCACGGTCCGCTTCGCCGCCGAGCAGGGCGGCGGCTCCTCCATTAGAGTTGCCGGTGGCAATGACCAGCGTATTGGCACGAGTGAGGGCTTGGCCTGTTGCCGCGTAGCGAATGTTCAGCTCGTAGAACGCAAACTGTATCGAACGAAGGACTTCGCGGCCCCAGCTTGCATCGGGGTTTTGGCGGGAGTGGGCATGCTTGAACGCCACTCGATTGGGGTACTGGCGCAAATACGCTTCTTGCATATCCTGACTCATGGGCGCCGTGAAGTGCGATGCCGCCCCGGCAGCTTGAGCGTCGGCTCGTCTTCCGTCGACCAGATTCACGGTATCCGACGCCAGGTCATGCACGCCATTGCCCTGTCCCTTGTCCGTATAGACGACGGCGCAATTGCGCCGCAATCCCCAGCCTCCGACACGCAGCAGATCCGTATATATGCGAGAGGATCCCGTCGTTGGAACAGCGAGAATGCATGGTGACTTGGGTTCAAAGCCAGAAGGAATCTGCAACAGCAATGCTGAGCTCACATGATTCACGCCTGCATCACGCGTGAACGCCAGCACTTCTTCGCCGGCGATACGGGCGTCCGCTACCTGTACTCTCGTGACGGGATCGATATTGGGTCCAAAAAGGCGGCCGAAGCCACCTGCGGCAGACCCGCCCAGGGAGTAGATCGCGGCGCGACGCAGCTCGCTCGCGGACGGTTGCAGCGAATCCGCGTAAGTGGGGCCGGGGCTTTCCCCCAACAGTGGCCCCATGCCCATTCCGGCGGTCAACAAGTCGTCCGAGCGGCCATCCATTTTTTTGACTGAAACGACCGTCAACCACTCCGGCCGTTCCGCCTCCACGTTCCTGACCGATGCGCAACCAGTCAAGTGACCGATCAAGGCGTACGCCAGAACCGCAGCAATCAGGGGCCGGCGCATTTCCTTCCATAGTTTCGGCATTCCTCTTCCTTCTACTTATCGATGAATGGCATCAGTCCATGCGGTCGAAAGCGCGTTGCGCCTATTCAGGCACGATGCCGGCAGCCTTGATCGTTCTTCCCCATTTTTGGGATTCGGCGGCTTGAAAGCTCGCCAACCCCTCAGGCGTCGTCGTAACGACTTCGCCGGCCGTGGACTCCTGGAACTTGCGCCACGCCTGGCCGTGAGCGATTTTCACGAACATGTCGTTCAGCCGTTTCGCAATGTCCGCTGGCGCCCCTGCGGGGAGGTACACCGCGGTCCAATACGTCATGTCGTAATCCTGGACTCCGGCTTCCTGCACCGTCGGAACGTCGGGCGCCAGCGCAATACGCTGGGAGCCGCTGGCGGCCAGCGCACGCAGTTTCTTTGCCTCTACCAGGGGAATGGCGGTAGGCCCATCAGCAAACATAAAGTCCACTTGCCCACCCATGAGATCCGTCAACGCCATCGGATTGCTCTTGTACGGAATATTCACCACGTCCATGCCTGCCAGCTGCTTGAGCATTTCGCCCGCGACGCGGCTCGAAGAACTGCCGCTGCCAAAGTTCATTTCCCCTGGACGCTTCTTGGCCGCGGCGAGCAGATCGGGCAAGGACTTGATGGACGAGCCCGGCGACACCACCAGCATCATCTGCCCCTTCCCGAGCAGAGTGATGGGCGTGAAATCCTTTACCGGGTGGTAAGGCAGTTGCTTGAAAAGAAACTCATTGGCTGCATGGGTGGTATTCGTCGTCATCAGCAAGGTGTACCCGTCTGGAGCGGCTCTGGCCACATACTGGGCCGCGATGATCCCGCTGGCGCCCGCACGGTTGTCGACAACTACCGGGATGCCGTATTCACCGGTGATCGCGTTGGCGAAGATGCGCGCCTGCTGGTCCGTTCCACTCCCGGCCGCGAACGGAACGACGATGGTGATCGGCTTGCTGGGGTAGTCCGCGGCGATGGCTGGGGACGCGCCGCCGCTAAGCGCGATTGAAAACATGCTCGCTATTGCGGATTTGATTGTCCTTGACATACCTTCGTCTCCTTAACTTTTCTCTGTTTTCAGTATTGGTACGGCTCTAGGACCGGTATCGCTTCAGGGTGCCGCCCCGTTGCAGCTTGCCAGGCAGGGCGTGGCCGACTATCTCTTCGGCCAGTTGCGCGCAGTCGGCAAGAGCGTCGAGATCCAGTCCCGTCGATATGCCCATCTCTTCGCACATGAATGCGAAGTCTTCGGTGCAAATGTTCCCAGCGGCCCCGGCGTGCCCCGCGAAAGGGCAGCCGCCCAAGCCGGCACAGGAACTGTCGAACCAATCGACCCCCAGCAGCAAGCCTGCAACCGCATTGGCCATGGCGGTGCCGCGGGTGTCGTGCAGATGCAGGCCGAGACGTTGATCGGGCCAACGGTCCCGAATCGAGCCCACGAGCAGGGCCACGCTTGCGGGGTTCCCCCAGCCAACCGTGTCAGCGAGCTTCAATACCGGAAGAGTCAGGCCGAATTCGCCTACGAGCCGCTGCATGGCGTCGATACGCTTCAATACTCGGCCTATGGGTATTTCCCCTTCGAGATTGCAGCCGAAGGCAGTCATCACGATCCCGAACTCAAGCGGAATTTCATGTTCGACCAGGTAAGTCAATACCTCGCGTTGCGCGTCGATCAGTTCCGCCGTGGTCTTGCCTTGGTTCCGCACGGAAAACGCCTCGGAGGCATTCAGACCCACCCATGCGTTAAGACCCAGCGGCGTCGTGCGGGCGCGAAGCAGGCCCCGCTTGTTCAACCAGAGGCCGGTGTAATGCACTCCCTCCTTGCGCCGGATCGCGTGAGCGACCTCGTCGGCATCGGCCATGGACGGAACTCTCCTGGGGTCGACAAATGAGACACACTGGATTTCCTTCAGGCCGGTCTCGGCAAGCGCCTCGATGAATCGCACCTTGTCGGACGTCGCGATAGGCCCCGGCTCAAACTGAAAGCCCTCACGCGGGCCTTCCTCGCTGATGTGGACGCTTTTTGGCAGGTCATTCATAAGTAACACCCTCCGCCGGCGCAAGTCCGTAGTCGGCATTGTGCTCGCCGAGCCTTGGCCCCATGGCCGCCAGGCGGGGCCGTTCGCCATCGATCGAAACGGGGAGGGCGGTCAGGCCAAAATCCTCTCCGGCGATGGGTTGATAGATCTCCAATGCCTGTACCTGCGAGTGCGCCAGCGCCTCGGGTATCGTGTGAACCGGCGCGCAAGGAACGCTGGCGTGCTCGAAGTGCCGCAGCCAGTGATCGCGTGACTGCCGCCTAAGCAAGGGTTCAAGTTCACTGAAGAGTTCCGCCTTGTGCCGCAGACGTGCGCGGTTTGATGAAAAACGCTCGTCTTGCAGCCACTGCGCTTGTCCCAGTTCGTGGGCGAACCTGGCAAAGAGACGATCATTGCCGCAGCAGATCAGGATGGGATGGTCTGCCGTTTCAAACGATTCATAGGGTGCGAAGCCCGGATGACCGGACCGGTGCCTGTCCGGCAGACGTCCCTCGTTGCGGTATGCGTCCGTCTTTTGGGCGTTCCAGGCCAAAGCCGTTTCCAGTAACGAGGCGTGGACGACTCCGCCGCGCCCCGTGCGATGGCGGCGTTCAAGCAAAGCCAATGCCGCGATCACCGCCCACATGCCGGTCCCTTGATCGCACAGCGAGGTTGCGCTGCGCATGGGCGGATCGTCTGGCCCGCCGTTGGTACTGGACATTCCGCTGAATGCTTGCACCAGCGGTTCGTAGCCCGGCTGCAAGGCCATGGGTCCGACATGGCCGAACGCCGAAATCCCGCAATAGATGAGCTTGGGGTGCCGCGCGCACATGCTTGCACCGTCTATGCCCAACTGCTCCGTGACGCCCGGGCGCAGGTTGTGAACCAGGATGTCGGTATCTTGGGCAAGCCGCTCGAACTCCGCCAAGCCCGACGGCGACTTCAGGTCTATGACCACCGACCGCTTGCCGCGATTGAAGATATGGAAATTCAAGGCCGCGTCATTGCGAAACGCCGCGCCCATATGGCGCGCGTCGTCGCCGAATTTCGCCCGTTCGAGTTTGACGACCTCTGCGCCCAGATCGGCGAGTATGGCCCCCGCGAACGGACCTGCCAGGACCTGACCCAATTCGAGGACGCGTATGCCTTCAAGTACCTTGTTCATGCCATCACCTGTAGTCTCTTGAGGAAATTCTAGGAATGGCGCGTTGATTTTAGAATTAGAATATTTTGATATCTCTGATCAACTTTGTGGATCAAACAGGCATGAGGGTTCCTCTCTCGCTTCAGCAGCTGGAAGCATTCGTGGAGGTCGCACGGACGGCGAACTTCCGCGAAGCCGCCGTGAATCTACATGTTTCACAACCGGCGCTCAGCCGCACGATACGCCTCGCTGAAGAAGCGCTTGATACGCGCCTCTTTGACCGGGACACGCGCCATGTCGATCTCACGCCTTCGGGCCGCGAACTGCTGCCCATCGCGCAGCGAATTCTGCAGGATTTCGACAGCGGGTTCAGCGAGCTCGGCCAGTTTCTGGAAGGGCGCCGGGGGCATATAACGGTCGTGACGCTTCCTTCAGTTGGCGTCGCGTGGCTGGTTCCAGCGATTGCCACTTTCCGCAAGAAGTTTCCGCAGGTCGGGTTCACCATGCTGGAAGGTCCGGACCAGGCCTTGCGAGCCGCCCTGATGGAAGGGCGGGCCGACTTCGCAGTCACCATGCGTCCGAAGCAGCAAGAGCCGTATCGCTACACACACTTGCTGGATGACCCGTTCATCGCCTTGTGCCGCAAAGACCATCCGCTGGCCAACAGGAAGAAAGTGCACTGGTCGGCCTTCGCGGCGGAACCGTTTCTTTCAGCCGCGAGCAGCAGTAGCATCCGGCCCATTACGGACGCAGCCTTTCTGCGCCGCCGGCAGACAGTTCCGGATGGATTGGAGTACCCGAGCATACCCGCCGTGGCCGCCATGGTACGGGCGGGACTGGGCATAACGGCCATCCCGCAACTGAGCCTGAACTTGCTCGATGCGCAGGACCTCACAACGGTATCCCTAGTGGGGCCGGTCATGACCCGGCCCATCGGCGTAGTCACGAGAGCAGGGCGGTCACTGTCGCCGGTCGCCCGCGCTTTCATAGACGATGTCGCCGCGTTGGTGTCCGGCAAGGTCGATCTTTCCGTCTGATCGCTTCGGGCGCGCCATCGGCGGGATCCGGAGAGTAGGGGAGAGAGCGTCGATCCTCCATGGAAATTCACTGAACCTGCGGGAAACATGGAAGCACAAGTTCCGCAATCAGACCCCCGCCTGCCCGGGGCTTCAGATTCAGCGTCCCCCCGAATCGCTCGGCAATGGCATGCACGATCGAGATGCCAAGACCAGCGCCGTCGTTGCGACTTCGGCCTTGGTCTCCGCGCCAGAAGCGGCGCCCAATTTTGGCTACTTGATCCTCACTGAGCCCTGGCCCGCGGTCGGTCACGATGACTCGGCATTGTCGGGTCGGGG
Organism: Achromobacter sp. D7-1; assembly: GCF_059760445.1. NCBI lineage: Bacteria > Pseudomonadati > Pseudomonadota > Betaproteobacteria > Burkholderiales > Alcaligenaceae > Achromobacter > Achromobacter sp. D7-1. The sequence continues at coordinate 77,128 of NZ_JCBAMT010000006.1, forward strand.
ACTCGAAGTGCGCCGCGACTTCGACAGTCATGTTTTCGGGGGAGTAGCGGATTGCATTGTCTACAAGGTTGCGGACGGCAGCCTCCAGCATCCCGCGGGGAATCGAGCTGCCGCTATCGGACCCATGGATGGAAAGCGCCAAGCGCACCTGTGCCTCGACCGTTGTTGCATTGATGACGCTGGAGATGACTTCCTGGATGGATGCGCACCTGTCTTCCGGGTTGATCGATGCCTCGGCACGAGCAAGAACCATCATTTGGTCCAGGGTGCGCCGCAGGCGCTTTACGCCTTCTTCGGCGCTACAAAGTGAAGACGCGGCTTCTTCGCCTTCAGTCAGCCTGGCCACTTGCAGGTGAGTGTCGATCACGGTCAGTGGGGTACGCAATTCATGCGCTGCCGCATCCGTAAACGCCCGCTGGCTTGAGAGTGCCTGGGCCAGCCGTCCCAACAGTCCGTTCATCGCATCCAGGACCGGACGAAGCTCCGTTGGCGGCCTCGCGACGGCAATAGGCGTGGTGTCGTCCGTCTCCTTGGCCCGCAACTGCATGCGCAAGGCTTGCAGCGGCGCAAGGCCTTGCCCAATACCGATCCAGAGAGCAGCCAGTCCGCCAAGAAGCGCGATCAGGAATGGCACGCCTGCCGCAAACAGCAACTCATTGATCAGCGAGTTCCTTTGATCGACACGATCCGCTGTCGTTATCTGGTAGCTGTCGTCACGAAGCACATAGATCCGCCATTCCTGCCCCGCTATCATGCGCGTGCTGTAACCGCCAGGCAGCCTTTCGAAGTCCGAGGCCGGGCTGCCGTTGGTGCGCGCCAAAACTTCGCCGCGAAGCGCGCGAATCTCGCAAGCGATTCCTTCGCTGCCATTGACACGAACCGCTTGCGCGAAATCCGTCGGCTTGGCGTTGGGATCTATGGCCGAGCCTGCAAGCAGGCCAGAGACCATGCGAGCCGACATGGCCAGCCGGCCGTCGAGTGTACGAGCAACGTCGGCACGCACACCCAGCATCATCCAGGCGGCTGCCGCCGCCCATAAAACCATCAGAGAAATTCCTGCGATCAGGACCGCGCGCAGACGCAAGCTCATGCGTTGAGCCTCCAACCCAGCCTGTATCCCAATCCACGCGAAGTCTCAATCACTTCAGCTCCAAGCTTGCGGCGCAGATTGTGAATATGGACATTGAGCGCGTTGCTGCTTACTTCTTCGCCCAACCCGTACAGGCGTTCACTGAGCAGATCAGGAGAAATCCATCTCGCATCGGCAGTGGCCAGATGAGCCAGCAGATCCACCTCGCGACGCGATAGCGAGATGGCTTGGCCTTCCAGCCAGGCAAGCCCGCTTTCGGGTTCCAGGCGCAACGGTCCCGCCGCAATGATCTGGGCTGCGCGCCCCTGTGTGCGTCTGACCAGCGCATGCAATCGCGCTGCCAATTCCCGCAGATCAAACGGCTTGGTCATGTAGTCGTCGGCACCCTGGTGCAGGCCCGCGATCCTGTGCTCTATGGCATCCCGGGCGGACAGTATCAGCACGGGCAAACACGGTTCTATCGCGCGCACAACGGAGAGCAACTCCATGCCGTCACGGTCGGGAAGCCCCAGGTCGAGGACCAGGGCATTGAAGGAGTTCTCCGTTTGGGCGGCTTCAGCCTCAACTGCCGTGCAAACGTGCTGCACCATGATGCCGTGCGCGCGCAAGCCAGCCACAATTCCCTTGCCGATCAGTTCGTCGTCTTCTACCAGCAATACCCGCATTTGCATCCCAATCCGCTGCAGCCAAGGATCCATATGTTAGGCCAGAAATTGTTGGCCCAGGCGGGTCGGCTCCCGGATTTCCGGGCTCTCCGCGCCTGCGTTCCCTTCTTTAGTCTCAGTTAATCGACCTCCTCCATCATCGCTGGATATGCTCCCTTTCACCGCCGCATGAGGGTGGTTGGGGGCCGACTATTGCCCGGAGGAATCAGGTTGTTTGTATATCGGCGAGTACTGGCCATTGTCTTTCTGTATTTGCTCGCCATCGGCAGTGCGTGGGCGAGTACCGGACTGTTTTCCTGGAAGGAGGAAGCCGAATTCCTGGATCCGGTCGATGTATTCAAACTGGCGCAAGTGCAGCAGCAGGGGAGGGAACTGGCGGCGCAAGGGCGCATTGCCGATAACTACTATGTTTATCGTCACTCGTTGAAGCTGGTTTCCGGGCAGGGCGAGGAGGTCCGCCTGGATCTTCCTCCAGGCACGCCAAAGAATGATGAGTTCTTTGGCGATACGGAAATCTATCTCGGAGATGCGCTGCGCCTGCGTTTTCCTGCATCCGTGAGAGGTCCGTTGACGCTGCATTGGCAAGGGTGTGCGGAAGGGGGTATCTGTTATCCCCCCCAGACCATGGCCGTGAATTTGCCCGTGACGGCGGCAGGAGCCTCTGCAGCCGCCGCCGTTCCTGCTGTCCCACCTCCGGCAAGCGCCCGTCCACGGGAGGCGGGCGCAAGCGGCGGCGCCAACGTCGCCGAGGACCAGGCTGCCGCACAACGTCTTGCGACGCTGGGGCCGGTCGCAGGCATCTTGCTGTTCTTCGGCTTCGGGCTGCTGCTGGCTTTCACGCCTTGCACCTTGCCGATGATTCCCATCATTTCCAGCATGGTCGTCGGCAATCAGGCCAAGCCGCGACGCGCCTTCATCACATCCCTGTTCTATGTCTTGGCCATGGCCGGCACCTATGCTGCCGTGGGTGTCGCGGCAGGCTTGGCAGGCGCCAATCTCCAGGCGACCCTGCAATCGCCCTGGCTGCTGGGAGCGTTTGCGGCCTTGTTCCTGATTCTCGCCAGTTCCTTGTTCGGAATGTTCGAGCTGCGCTTGCCGTCCGCGTTGTTGAACCGACTCGGATCCGCCAACCAGGGACGTTCTGGTGGCAGCGTGGTCGGCGCTGCGGCGCTGGGCTTCTTGTCGGCATTGCTGGTCGGCCCCTGCATGACCGCGCCCTTGGCGGGAGCGCTGCTCTATATCAGTCAGACGGGCAGCGCGCTGTATGGCGGCCTGGCGCTGTTTTCCCTGGGCCTGGGCATGGGTCTGCCGCTGCTGGCGATCGCCGTCTGCGGCGCCCGCATACTGCCCAAGCCCGGGGCCTGGATGGATAGCGTACGCGTCGCCTTCGGCTACGTCATGGTCGGAATGGCGGTGATGATGCTCGACCGCTTCCTGCCAGCTACCGTAAGCCTGGTGCTGTGGGGGGCTTGGATACTGTCTATCGCCATCGGCCTGCTGGCCTGGGCGCAAGCGGTGGCGCAAAGGCCGCGTCTGATGTGGGCCTTGCGCACACTGGGAGCCATTGCCGGCCTATGGTCCATCTTCATGCTTGTGGGCGCCGCCGCGGGAGGCGAGTCGGCGTCGCAGCCGTTGGCGCATCTGCGCGCCGCATCTTCGGCGGCCGCGTCAGCGACCGCCAAACCGGCCTACGTCCAGGCCAAGTCTGTCGAGGACGTCGATAAGCGCCTGGCGCAAGCGGCTGCGCAGGGCCAATGGACCTTGATCGATTTCTACGCCGACTGGTGCATCAGTTGCCACGTGATCGAGCGCAATGTGTTTGGCGACCCGGCTGTGGCGCAGCGGCTGGCGCGCATGCAGGTACTGCGGCCCGACGTGACGCGCAACGACGCCACCGATCAGGCCCTGCTCAAGCACTGGGGCGTCATGGGACCGCCCACGCTTATCCTGGTGGGGCCTGACGGCACGGAGCGCAGAGACCTGCGTGTGGTGGGTGAGGTCAGCGCCGCTGACTTCCTGGGGCATCTGAACCAGGCGGGCACGCCATGATAGGTATCGGTCCGTTCTCCATTCAGAGCATTGGTGTCGTCGCGGCTGTACTGCTTTCCTGGCTGGTGACCCGCGTACTGGCCAAGCGCTTGCCGGAAGCCTCTCATCGGCTTGCCGGCGCCGTACTGCTCGACGCGGTCTTTTGGGGCGTCGTGGCAGCCCGCCTGGGATACATCGCCTTCTGGTGGGAAGACTATTTCGCGGCGCCCATGTCGATGATTGCAATCGGCGATGGTGGATATTACTGGTGGGTTGGGGTGCCGGCGACGATTGCGTTCGTCTGGTGGCGAACCCGGTCCATGTCTGTGCAGCGCCGCCTCATTTACGTCGGTGTATTGGCCGGGGTAGTCGCCTGGTTCGCAGGCGGCGCCGTGTTTTCACTGCTCTACGAGTCGCCGCGCCTGCCTGACGTGCAGTTGGTGACACTGGATGGCAAGCCAATCTCGCTGAGGTCGTACGAGGGCAAGCCGATGGTCGTCAACCTTTGGGCAAGCTGGTGCCCGCCTTGCCGCCGTGAGATGCCCGTGCTGGAAAAAGCGCAGTCTGAGTTCCCCGGTGTCGGTATCGTCCTGGTCAATCAGGGGGAGAGCGCGCAACTGGCGCGGGCCTTTCTCGACAGCGCAGGCCTGGCATTGCACGACGTCCTGCTCGACCCGGCATCCGCGTCGATGCAGGCAATGAACTCGCGCGGCTTGCCCACGACCCTGTTCTTTGACGCGGAGGGACGTCTGGTGGATTCGCATCTAGGCGAGATCACCATGGCCAGTCTCAAGGACAAGATGTCACGCCGTTTCGATCTTCCCTCGAACGGCGCTCAAGACTTACCCAAATAAGGAATGACCATGTTTGCATTGCGTATGCGTTTTTCGTCGATCGCAGCCATCCCGCTCATGCTGGCGGCCGGCTACAGCCAGGCGCAGAACGGGAACCGGCCGCCAGCCATCCATGCATTGGAAGCGCAAGGCCTCGCCGTCATCGCAGAATTCGAGGTGGAAGGCGGCTTGCGTGCGTTCGCGGGCGCGGCAGAAGATCGCCCCGTTGCGATCTATGTCACCAGCGATGGCAACGCTATCGTGGGTACGCGCCTGGACGCCAATGGCAAGCCGATCGACAGGGCGAAGCTTCGCGAGTTGGTTGAAAAGCCCATGGGCGAGAAGACTTGGGCCCAATTGGAGTCCGCTACCTGGGTGCAGGATGGAAAATCCGACGCGCCCCGCATTATCTATACCTTCTCCGATGCGAATTGTCCCTATTGCCACCAGTTCTGGGAAGCCGCTCGTCCCTGGGTGCAGGCAGGCAAAGTCCAACTTCGCCATCTGCTCGTAGGCGTAATCCGTGCAGACAGCCCAGCCAAGGCGGCGGCGATCCTTGGCGCGTCCGATCCATCGGCCGCGTTGACTGAGAACGAACACAAGTTTGACCAGGGCGGCATCAAGCCCGCCGCCAGCGTCCCCGACGAGATTCTCCGGATACTCGAAGACAACCACATGCTGATGATATCGACCGGCTTCCGCGGCACGCCTGGCATCGTGGTCCGGGAGAACGACGGCTCGATAAAGAAGTTCAACGGCATGCCGCAGGGCGAGCAACTGGCCGAAGTGTTGGGGCCGCGCTGAAGTTGAACCGCCATGGCGTCTAGGGCGCCCCAAGCCGATCAGCGGCCGCGGCTTACTTGCGCCGCGCTTCGCTGGGGCGCATGCCGAACTTCGCCTTGAACGCATTGCTGAAATGCGAGGAGCTGCTAAAGCCCAGCGAGTACGCAATGTCCGTGATCGAGCGGTGCAATTCCTGTTGAGAACAGATCAGGTCATGGCACTTCTGAAGCCGCCGGCTCCAGATCCAATCCGCGGGGGAGGCGCCCACTTCGCGGAACAGATGATGCAGCAACCGCACCGAGATGTGGTGATGCTTGGCGATTGCTTCCAGCGACAGGCCCGGGTCCGACAAATGCTGTTCGATCCAGGATTGAATCAAGCTCAACCGGGCTAACCGGTGCGGGTCGCCATCGGTGTCCGGAACCGGGTCTCGATCCAGCACGAGAGCGACGATGTTCAGCAATTCCGCACCGAGCCGCGGCTTGTCGGTAGCGGCGATGGCCAGGCTTTCCGCGACCAAGTTCGCGCACAACTGTGCGGCGAGCTTGCCAATACCGTTACCGATACTGACATTGCCTGCAATCGGCAGATCCTGGCGCGCCATGCGGCTTTTCAGGCTTTCCCTTGGAATTTCCAGATAAAGCGCGCGCATCTCGGCGAGGCATTGCAGGTCATAGGGTTCGCCAGAATAGAACAATGCCGCGACCGCGGGGTTTGACGGCAGCTCGTGACCGCCTTGGGCGAGCTGTGCGCGGCCTTTCTGGAGTATCTGCAAGTAGTAGCAGTCCTTGTCGAGCCGAGCAAGATGCTGCTTGCGCCGCCGGATCCTATGTGGAGACAGCTGGATGTCGGTGATGGATACCGGGCCGAAATCCGCCTTGCACAAACTGCCTTGATAACCATTTGTACCCGGCAGTTCGGCATCCAGTGCTATGTAGGCGCTGCATAGCGCTTCCTGCCATAGATCGCGACGCTGCGGAAGCTCGTGTTGCCGAGCATCGAAAACCAACTGCATGTGTCTCTCCTGGGGGAATCTCTTTGCAGCCTGGAGCAAGTCACTTGCGCTTTGGTGCAAGACGCCGCGTTTGGGCCGGCGATACGCTTCCTTCTCCTGCATGGATTTTATTCCATATTCATTTGAGCACGATCAAGAAGGACGATCGCGCCTCAACCCAAACACATAGAAATGCGGTTACCAGGAGGAGATAGGCATGGCCATCAGCAGCAGCGGGATCGTCGCTCCCATAGACGGAAATCCACCAGAAAAAGCAGAGACCAGCGGGATCAAGAAAGTGGTGGCGGCCTCGATGGCCGGCACGGTCGCGGAATGGTATGAGTTCTTCATCTACGGCGTGGCCAGCACACTTGTTTTTGGCCCCTTGTTCTTCCCAAACGTCGACAGCCCGCTCAGCGCCATCATCGCAGCGTTCGCGACCTACGCGGTCGGCTTCGTCGCCAGGCCGCTGGGGGGCATCGTCTTTGGCCATTTCGGTGACAGGCTGGGAAGAAAGAAGCTGCTGCAGTTCAGCCTGCTGCTGGTTGGATCTTCCACTTTTCTGATGGGATGCCTGCCCGGGTTCCAGGCCATCGGCTTCGCGGCGCCAGCACTGCTGGTATTGCTGCGATTCATCCAGGGCTTTGCCGTCGGCGGCGAATGGGGTGGGGCGGTGCTGTTGATCTCCGAGCATTCGCCTCCTGACCGGCGTGGCTATTGGGCGAGCTATCCGCAATCGGCGGCGTGCATAGGCAACGTTCTGGCGTCGATCGTGCTGTTCAGCCTCTCGTCCCTGTTGTCCAAGGAGGCATTCCTCGACTGGGGCTGGCGCGTGGCGTTCTGGCTCTCCGGAATCATCGTGTTTGTCGGCTATTACATCCGCCGGTCCGTGGAAGACGCGCCGATTTTTGTGGAGACCTATCTCCGGCAAAAGGCGGCCAAAAAGAAAGCGGCCTCGCTCAAGGACGCATTGGCCGCCTATCCCGGAAAGTCCATCTTCAGCATCCTTCTGCGCGTGGGCGAAAACACGGTCTACTACATCATTGTCGTGTTCTCGATCACCTATCTCACCGTCCATGCCAAGCTGCCTGCGCAGACAGTGATGTTCATCATGTTCGTCGCGAACATCCTGCAATTCTTCTCCATGTTGTTCGGCGGCTATCTGTCTGACCGCATCGGACGCAAGGCGTGCATCGGGCTGGGCTATGCAGGCCTGCTGGTCTGGGCGTTCTTGTATTTTCCCGGGCTGGATTCCGGCTCCAACATCCAGATACTCGGCGTCATTTGCCTGGGACTCTTTTTCCAGGCGCTGTGCTATGGCCCCCAGGCGGCCTATTTCTCGGAAATTTTCCCGACCTCGATGCGATATGCGGGCGCGTCCTTCTGCTACCAGATAGCGACGATAGTCGCGGGCTCCATCGCGCCGCTGGTCGCAACCGTCTTGCTGCGCGACTTCGGCAGCACCGGTCCCATCGTTGTCTACCTGGCCGGAACCGTCGTGGTGTCGCTGTTGGCGCTCGGCTTGCTGTCGGAAACCAGGAACATTTCCCTGCACGAGGTGGACCGCGCCCACCTGGAGCGCCACGGCGCCTGATTCAATTGGAGTAGAACCATCATGAGCGAACGCATTCCGCATTTTCGTACCCTGATACTCGGCGCCGGCTTCGGCGGCCTGGGCATGGGGGCCCAGCTGGTCCGCAATGGCGACGAAGACTTTGTCATCCTTGAGCGCTCCAGTGATATTGGCGGAGTCTGGCTGGATAACAACTATCCGGGTGCCGCCTGCGACACCGAGGCGCATCTCTATTGCTATTCGTTTTTCCCGCACCTGCGGGTCAGCCGTATGTACGCTGGCCGCGAAGAACTGCTGGGCTATATGAACCGGCTGACAGACGCCTTTGGCCTGCGCGCCCATTTGCGTCTGAATCGCGAGGTTGCCGAGGCGCGCTGGGATACGGAGAACGGCGTGTGGCGCTTCGAGATGGCTGACGGCGAGCGCTGCACGGCGACGTTCTTTGTGCCGGCCTGGGGTCAGCTGAACCAGCCTTCCATTCCCGCTTTTGAAGGCTTGGACGTATACCGGGGCAAGTTTTTCCACTCGGCGCGTTGGGACGAAGGCGCAGCCCTGCGGGGCAAGCGCGTGGCGTCCATCGGGAACGCCGCATCGGCCGTGCAGTACGTACCCGAGATTGCTCCCGAAGTTGCGCATCTGACTGTCTTCCAGCGTTCGGCAAACTGGATCATGCCGCGCAATCAGCAGGTCTTTACGGAAGAACAGCTGGACGCCTACGAGGCCGACCCCAGCACATTCGAGGCCTCGCGCAAGCAACTGCACGACTTTCGCGAGAGGGGGTTCCGGCGCACGCAAATCGGCACCCACGACCAACAAGAGGGCGTCAGCATCGCCAGGCAACACCTGGCCGCCCAGGTCGCCGATCCGCAGCTGCGCGCCAAACTGACTCCGGACTACGAATTGGGCTGCAAACGCATCCTGCGTTCCGACGATTTCTATCCAGCGCTCGCCCGGCCCAACGTAACGCTCGAAACGCGCCCGATCAAGGGCTTCTACGCGCAGGGGATAGTGACTGCCGACGGCGACGAATTGCCTTTCGACACCGTTATTTTCGGTACGGGCTTCGCCAGCCAGGCGTTTCACGGTGACCTTACGATACGCGGCGCAGCTGGCTCCAACCTGTCGCACGCCTGGGAAGAGGGCGCGGCAGCCTATCTCGGCATGGCTGTTCCGGACTTCCCGAACATGTTCCTGGTCTATGGACCCAACACCAATCTGAACCACAACTCCATCATCACCATGCTGGAAATCCAGCAGAACTACATCATCGAAGCATTACGGGCTGCCGAACTCAAGGGCGCGGCGCTGGCCGTGAAACCTCCGGTATTTCACGACTTCAATAGCAAGCTGCAGGCGGATATGGCCACGTCGGCGTTTTCATCCGATTGCTCCAGCTGGTACAAGAACAAGGCGGGAAAAGTCATCAACAATTGGTCCGGGACAGTGGATCAATACCGGGCCGCCGTACGCTGGAAGGCGGACGATTATCTATGGATGGGTGAGGGGGCATCGAGATGAGCGAGCCCCTCGCGGAACGCGCTGAAAATATCCCCTTGTCCTCCATTGCCCCGGATGCGCGCGATCTGATCCGGGCCTACCGCGAGAACGGGGAGATATCCTTCCAGGATGTCCCCTTGGCCACTGCGCGCGAGAACTACGCGCGCGGCTGTGAAGCCAACGGCTTGCCGCGTACCGAATGCGCCGTGATCCGTGATCATGAAGTCCCCGTCCATGGGGGGACGATACGCGTGCGTGAATATCGCGGCAGCACGGCCGAAATTCTGCCCCCGGTACTCTTCATGCATGGCGGAGGCTGGGTGATCGGCAGCCTGGATACGCACGACGCCGTCTGCCGGTTGCTGGCCAGGGAAAGCGAAGCCGCGGTATACGCCGTCGACTACCGCCTGGCTCCCGAGCATCCGTTTCCCGGGCCGTTCGAAGATTGTTCGGCGGTGTTGCGCTGGCTCGTCGAGAATGCCAAGACGCTCGGAATTGACCCGTTGCGTCTGGCGCTTGCGGGTGATAGCGCGGGCGGAAACCTGGCCGCGGTTCTGGCGAACTCGGACGAGCCGTTGCCGCAAGGCTGCTGCTTGCGGGCGCAGGTTCTGTTCTATCCGGTGACCGATCTGCGAGGCGATACGGCGTCGTACCGCCGCATTGTCTCCGGCTTCCCGCTGACCGCTGGTTCAATGCGCTGGTTCCGCAACCACTACGTCAGGCCCGGCACGGCCTGGGACAATCCCCGTCTTTCCCCGCTATTGGCCCCACGCTTGTCCCTAGCGCCGATGTTCTTGCTCAGCTGCGGACTTGATCCGCTGGCCGACGAAGGAGTGGCCTATGCCGCACGAGCCATCGCCGCCGGCGTGCGTGTCGAGCATCACCACCTGCCTGCGCACGCGCACGGCATCGTCACATCCGCGGGCCGTATCGGCACCGGGCGCACCATGACAATCCGGGCGGCCTCGTTCCTGCGCGAAACGCTACAACAACCTTGATGCACAGTTCCATGAACTCATTTCACTTCCAGACGGTTCCCACGATCATTTCCGAATTCGGCGGGGCGCGCCAGCTGGGCGCGATTCTGCGCAAGCAATATCCGTCTTTGCTGCGGCTGTGCGTTGTCACTGATGGCTTCCTGCACAAGAGCGGTCTCCTGGCCCCGGCTCTGGCTGATCTGGCCAAGCACCATTGGCAGGTTACCGTGATCGATGATGTGATCGCCGATCCCCCCGCGCACATCGTGCTCGAAGCCGCCAAGCGCGCCCGCAAGGCAGATATCGAAGTGGTGCTTGGACTGGGTGGCGGGTCATCAATGGATGTGGCAAAGCTGCTGGCCGTGCTGTTGCCAGGCCAGCAGTCGCTGGAAGACATGTATGGCGTGGGCAAGGTGGCCGGCCCGCGCCTGCCGTTGGTGCAGATGCCGACTACCGCCGGTACCGGCTCGGAAGTGACGGCGGTATCCATCGTAACGACCGGAGGCACCACCAAGATGGGCGTGGTCGCGCCGCAGCTGTACGCAGATCTCGCAGTCCTTGACGCGGAGCTGAGCATCGGACTGCCTGGCGCGGCCACAGCCTACACCGGGATCGACGCGATGGTACACGCCATAGAAGCCTACACTTCAGCCCGCCTGAAGAACCCCGTATCGGACATGCTGGCCATCAAGGCTCTGGAACTGTTGTCCCGCAACATCCTGAGTGCATGCCAGGACGGCAAGAATCGGGAAGCGCGTGCAGCCATGCTGTTGGGCGCAATGTTTGCCGGCCAGTCCTTCGCCAATTCGCCGGTCGGCGCCGTACATGCCCTGGCATATCCTATCGGTGGCATCTTCCACGTGCCGCACGGACTGTCGAATTCACTGGTGCTTGCGCCCGTGTTGAAATTCAACGCACCGGCCGCCAGTAAGCTCTATGCGCAGATCGCCGAGGTAGTCGTGCCCGGCACTAGCGGCAGTGACGAAGCCAAGACAGCGGCGCTTGCCGGCTATTTTGAGAGGCTGGTCGCCGACACGGGCATCCCGCGCAGCTTGCGAGAGGTCGGCGTACAGCAGGACGACCTGGCCCGCATGGCCAGCGGTGCCATGCTGCAAACCCGCCTGCTGATGAATAACCCGCGCGAAGTTACGCAGGCTGACGCCTTGGCGATCTATGCGGCCGCGTTCGATCCGCCAATTCCCTAGTTGGAGGCGCGCTATCCGTCGACGGCCAGATTGTCAGACGGAGGAATCGGGCTCGTGAGGCGACTCGCAGCTTCCACGGAGACGGGCGCCGCCAACGCTCCCGTCAGCATGTCGATGAGATTCTCGATAGCGCGATGAATGTCGAATGACTGCCCGGATTTGCTGCGCCTGGCGCTGAGACGCTCATAGTCGGCCAAAGCAAACATCATGAAGCTGATGCTGGCGAGCCAACGTTGTCTCAGGATCGGTCCGGGAACGTTAGGCAGTGCCGCCTCAAGCAGTTCATAGACCCGTCGAAAGCCCCGGTCCACCTCTGTGGAACTGGCGCCCAAGTCAATGTCGGGATGCAACTGCGCGGCAGCAAGAAACCGGTTGTATGTCTTTTTTTTCTCCGTCAGGAGCTTGGTCGCAAGCGGCCACACCAGCGCCTCGGCCAGCGCCCGCAAATCGGTGTATCTCCCGGACGTGTAGAGCTGATCGACGTAGTCATTGCGCAATACGTTGACCTCTTGCATCCCTGCATCAAGGATGGCCTGAATCAGGGCCTCCTTGGATCCGAAATGGTAGGCGAGGGCGGAATTATTTTTCTGCCCCGCTTCTCGTGCGATCTCCCGGAACGAAACGGCATCGATGCCGCGCTCGGCAAACAGGCGTTGAGCTGTAGCGATGAGGGCGGCGGCACTCTCTTTCCCTCTCGATGCTGGCACACGAGACGAATGCTTGGTCGTCGGCGGACTTGCTTTGGCAGGTGTAGGCATGACTGGAGCGCAGTGTCAGATCTGTTGCGATTGTAAGGCGCATTTCATTTTTAAGTCACCTGATTGATTTTTATAAGTCACGTGACTTAAACTGGAATTTATGAATGGCGCCGCCTTACGACGCAACAGATTGGAGACAGCATGCTGAGCTATGAAGTAACCGAACACGGCAAACCCTTGCAGGTCCGCCTGCGCGAAACGCCCAAACCCTCTGGAACCGAGATCCTGGTCCGGATCACGCATTCCGGCGTCTGCCACTCCGACGTCCACCTGTGGCACGGCTACTTCGATCTGGGGGAGGGCAAACGCGCCTATCTCAAGGACCGGGGTCTGAATCCGCCGCTGACGCTGGGACACGAGCCGCTGGGCATCGTCGAGGCGCTTGGCCCGGACGCTCGCGGAGTGGCCGTCGGAGACAGGCGGGTGGTTTACCCGTGGATCGGCTGCGGCAAGTGCTGGGCCTGCGATGAAGGCCAGTCCACGCTGTGCGCCACCCCTAAAAATGTGGGCATCGCCACGCCGGGCGCGTTTGCCACGCACCTGCTCGTGCCGGATCCGAAATATCTGGTCGACGTCTCCGGCATTGACCACGCATTCGCCGCGACCCTGGCCTGCTCCGGTGTCACCTGCTATTCGGCCATTGCGAAAGCCATCCCGCAAATGCGCACAGACGACTGGATCTCCGTCGTCGGCTGCGGCGGTCTCGGGCTGCTTGCGATTTCCATGTTGAAGGGCATGGGGTTCCGGAACATCGTGGCCTGCGATATCGACGACGCAAAACTGGATGCTGCGAAGGTGCAGGGCGCTGCCCGAACGGTCCGCAGCGACGACCTGCAGGCGCGCGACGCACTGAACCAAGCCACGGAGGGACGTCTGGCTGCCGCCATTGATTTTGTGGGCATGCCTTCGACCTTCAACCTGCCTTATTCCGTCCTGCGCAAAGGCGGAACATACGTACTGGTGGGACTGCACGGCGGCGAAGTTGCTCTGCCCATGCCTCCCGTGGCCCAGAGGTCCATCGCCATCGTCGGTTCATTCGTCGGGACCTTGAGCGACCTGCATGGCGTAGTCGAGCTTGCCAAGGCCGGCAAGCTGCAGGCCCCCCCGATCACAGTCAAAGCCCCTGGCGAAATCAGCAACATTCTCCAAGACCTGGACCAGCACCGCGGTGTCGGACGGACCGTGCTGGACTTCACCCACACCCAGGCTAGCGCCTGACCCATGCCATTGGCGGATCAAACATGAACCACGACACAACCAACAGCCGGCACAAGGAAGCGCACCCGCGCACGGTCTCCATGCAGGAACGCTTGCGTTCATCGCTGGATTTTTCGGATGCCGATGATTTCGACGATGCCAATCGGGGTTTCATCGGCACGATCGAAGACGCAACGGTCCGCAACGCCAGCGGCAGGGTGGTCTGGAGCCAAAAGGAGTATTCCTTTCTCGACAATGCATATGTTCCCTTCACCGTGAATCCGAGCTTGTGGCGCATGTCCCGGCTCAACAAGATCCACGGCTTGTTCAAGGTCTGCGACCGCATCTACCAGGTGCGTGGCTTCGACCTCGCCAACATCACTTTCATCGAAGGGGACACCGGTCTCATCGTCATCGATCCGCTGACGTTCGAAGAACCGGCGCGCGCCGCCCTGGAGTTGTACGAGAAGCACCTCGGCCCGCGCAAAGTAGTGGCCGTCATGTATAGCCACAGTCATCGGGACCACTATGGCGGCGTGAAGGGCGTGGTCAGCGAGGAAGATGTGGCAGCAGGGCGGGTGCAGATCATTGCCCCCGAAGGCTTCATGGAAGAGGTCATGTCGGAGTCTCTGCTCGCCGGCATCCCATCGCGCCGACGCGCCGAATTTCAGTTCGGCACCTACCTGGAACCCGGCCCGCAGGCTCACGTGGACAGCGGGTTGGGCAAGGGCATGGGCACCGGAACCTCCAGTCTGATCCCGCCTACGCGCCTGATCACCCATACCAATGAGCGCATGGTGATCGATGGGGTCGAGGTGATCTTCCAGATGACCCCGGGCACGGAAGCGCCGGCAGAGATGAATTTCTACTTCCCGCAGATGCGCGCGCTCAACATGGCCGAGAATGCGTGCCACACGATGCACAATCTTTGTCCCCTCCGCGGCGCAAAGGTGCGCGATGCGCTGGCTTGGGCAAGTTACCTGGACGAGAGTGTGGAGCTCTACGCCGGCCAGGCAGACGTATGTCTGGCTCAGCACCATTGGCCTACCTGGGGCCAGGAAAAGGTCATCAGGTATCTCAGCCAACAGCGTGACCTGTACCGATACATCCACGATCAGACGCTTCGATTGATGAGCCACGGGCTGACGCCTCGGGAAATCTCCGAGCAGCTCATGATGCCCAACGACTTGTCCAAGCAATGGCACACCCGGGGGTACTACGGCGCGGTGGTGCACAACGTGCAGGCGATCTATGCCTTTTACATGGGTCCCTACGACGGAAATCCCGTCAACCTGAACCCATTGCCGCCGAGTGCCGCCGCGGCCAAATACATTGAGTACGCCGGAGGCGCGGAGCGCGCCATTGCCCGCGCCCGTGAAGACTTTGAGCGCGGAGAATTCCGCTGGGTGGCCCAGATCATGAACCATGCGGTGTTTGCCGATCCGGCGAACAGGGCAGCGCGCGAACTCTGCGCCGATGCCTTCGAGCAATTGGGGTATCAAGCGGAATCAGCCACCTGGCGCAACGCATATCTGCTCGGCGCGCGCGAGCTGCGCGAGGGTCTGCGGCCGCGCGAGAAGGATGGCAACCGCATCAGTCCTGGCGTGGTGTCCAAGCTGCCGATGCCACTGTTCTTTGACTTCATCGCCATTCGTGTCGTGGGCGAGGCGGTCGAGGGGCAGACCATCCGTTTTGATTGGCACATGACCGACGAGCAGAGCTGCACCAAAGTGACACTCAGCAATGGCGCGCTGAGCCATCGCCCGGGATCGCACGGCGACGCGGCCGACGCCGTGCTTCAGACCACGCGCGCGGGACTATTTCAGGCGCTACAGGCAGAAACCGGCTTTTCAGGGGCCGTCGACAGCGGCGACGTCCGGATCGACGGCAATGCCGGACCTGTTCTTTCTCTCCTGGCGGGACTGGACTCGTTCGATCCGCTTTTCAACGTCGTGGAGCCCTGAAAACGGCCTCATCCCCCATGTGACCTACTAACTGTGAGGAGACACAGATGTCTACAAGACGCGATTTCTTGACGAAGATCGGGGCCAGCGCCGTTGCCGTACGCCTTGCTGGCGTTGGCGCCGCGCTGACTGGCCCGGTCGCTGCGCACGCGCAATCGAATGGACCGATTACCCTGGTTGTAGGCTTTCCCGCCGGCGGTGGACCTGACCTGGTGGCCCGGGCGTTGGCCGAGGCGGGGCAGCGCGAACTCAATCAACCCATAGTGGTTCAAAACAAGACCGGCGCGGGAGGCAGAATTGCCCTGGACTGGCTGGGCAACCAGGCTGCCGACGGATCAGCCTTTGGCCTGACACCGGCTGCCATGCTCGCGTCCTTTCCTCATGTCTACAAGAAGCTCTCCTACGATCCAAACAACTTCGTTCCTGTTTGCAAGATATGCGACTACCACGTCTCAGTGGTTACGCGCAGCGATTCGCCGTTCTCGACGCTCAAGGAATTCGTAGCCTGGGCCAAGGAGACCAAGAGAGGCACCTTCGGTGTACCCAGTCGTGGGAGCGGGACTGACTTCGTCGGCAACTTGCTCTCGAAAGCCGAGGATTTAGGATTGGAGCCCATCCTGTACCGGGGTGGTCCCCAACTGACCCAGGCGGTACTTGCTGGTGAAGTGGACGTGGCGATCAACCTGTCGAGCAATTTTGTCGAGCTTGCAAAGGCCGGCAAGGTCAAGGTCCTGGCTGTGAGCACTGCTACGCGTTCGCCATTCTCGCCCGAAGTCCCAACCCTTGCTGAATTGGGCTATGACGATCTCATTTTCGAGGAATCCATCGGCATTGTTGCTAGAAAGGGAACGCCAGAGAAGACCATTCTTCGTATGCAGGAGGCCGTGCAGAAGGCGATGGGAGAGGCCAGTGTCCTCAACGCCTTGCGGATCCTTGAATACCGGCCAGACTTCAAGCAGGCCAAACAGTACGGTGAGGATCTGGCTACTGCGTCCGAGCGCTACCAGGCATTCGTTCAGAAAACCAATTTCCAGCCACTTGACTGAACGCCAGGCAGCAAAGCTGGACCTCCCGAGACAGGACCTCCAATGCTTTGTTGCTGGATTGGGCGCGCTTTAGCAGTATCAGCGTGCCTGCCTTTCCCCATGCGGCTGTCCCTCGGATTGGAAGCCTGGGAATAGGGAAGCCAGACAGCCCCAGAAAGTTTCGCCGCCAACAGCGGCACATGCCGGCGGCAGAGCTGGCTTTGGGTGAATCTTATACTTTACATAATATACATTATGCGTATAACACCAACACCGGACCCAGGCACACCCCTGGACACCGGCAAACCGCTTTAACCGCCTTCGCCAGTGTCCTGACGTGACTATCCGTAAGTTGGCTCTGCTGAGGTCCTGAAAACCAAACCTTGCGTCCCGTCCGCGACTCTTCTAAAAGGTATCCATATCATCATCAGAGAGGCAATCTTGCGAGTTTCAACCCTGCGCGGTATCCGTCTATGCCTGCCGTTGATACTCCTTGTGCTGAGCCTGGGTTTCATCCCGACCTCATCTGCAGCGTTGCCCAGCCTGACCGGATCGACTTCCAGCAAACCCGTCGACAATGCGCAACTGAACCAGTCGCTGGACCAGGTCATCCAGACGCTTGAAAACGACAAGCAACGCGCTGATCTTCTGAACCAGCTGAAGCAGCTGCGCGACGCGACCAAGCAAGGCGCGGAGAACGAAAAGGACGGCATCCTCGCCCTCATCCGCGACACCGCCGAAAGCCTGGAAAGACGCCTGGACGGCCCCGAAGGCGCCTTGACCCGCTGGGGCATGTTGTACCGGCAAGCGCGTGCCGAACTCGCCACCGGTTTGCCGGCATGGCGCGAATGGCCCACGCTGATCGCCGATTTCCTGATCGTCCTGGCGATCTGGGCCGGCCTGGCCCTGGCACTGCGCTGGATAGGCCGGCGCCTCGAGCGGCGCCGGGCGCCGGCGGACGCAGCGCCGGTCCGTCCGAAGACCCGCCAGCTGCTCTGGCTGGCAGCGCGGCAGTTGGCGCCCTGGGCCATCGCCTTCGTGATCATGCTCTCCCTTTCCGTCCTGACGCCGGACTCCGTGGGCCGGCTCGGGGCCCTGGTACTGGCCTACGTGCTGCTCGTCGGCGCGCTGTTCTCTTCGCTCTGCCTGATCGCCCTGACCCTGCTGGACGGCGCGCACCGCGGGCGGGCGCTGGACATCCTGCAGCGCCGCGCCGCCCTGCCGCTTTGGCTGATAGGCAGCCTGGCCGCACTGGGCGACGCCTTGCACGATCCCGAGGTGACCAGCGTGTTCGGACTCGGCATCGCGCAGTTCGCCGGCCTGCTCGCCAACGTAGCCGCCGCGACGCTGAGCGCGCTGTTCATCCTGCGGTTCCGCCGCCCCGTCACGCACCTGATCCGCAACCAGCCCAAGGAGCGCCGGGTCAAGCGCCAAGGGCTGCACAAGCTGCTGCGGCTGATCGGGCCGCTTTGGTTCGTCCCGTTCCTCATCTTGGTGGGCATCTCGCTGTTCACCACCCTGGCTACGGCCAACGACAGCGATCAGGTGATACGCCGCGCCCTGCTTTGCGCGCTGGTGGCAATCGCGGGCATGGCCGTCAGCGGCATCATCCGCCGCGCCTACCTCAGTTCCAGCCGCGCCGCGAATCGGCGCACGGCCTACCTGGGACAGCTCAGGTACTTCGGCTACACCCTGCTCTGGATCGCCAACCTGCTGGTGTTCCTGGAAATCGGCTTGCGCGTACTGGGCCTGTCTCTGATCGCGCTCATGGAAAGCAGCGGATCGGCGATCGGCCCCAAGGTGGCAAGCTTCGTCGGCACCCTGCTGGTAGCCTGGCTGATATGGATCCTGACCGACACCGCGCTGCAGCACACCCTGGGCACCAGCGGCAAGAACCGGACCAATGTCCGCGCGCTGACCATGCTGCCGCTGATCCGCAACGTCCTGCTTGCCACTATTTTCGTGATTGCCGTGATCGTCGCGCTGGCCAACATGGGCATGAACGTCACGCCGCTGCTGGCCGGCGCCGGCGTCATCGGCCTGGCCATCGGCTTCGGCGCGCAATCGCTGGTGGCCGACCTGATCACGGGCCTGTTCATCATCATCGAGAACTCCCTTTCCATCGACGACTACGTGGACGTGGGCAACCACCTTGGATTTGTCGAAGGCCTGACCATACGCACCGTGCGCCTGAGAGACCTGGATGGCGTAGTGCACACGATTCCGTTCAGCGAAATCAAGACTATCAAGAACTACTCGCGCGAGTTTGGCTACGCCATGTTCCGCTGGCCGGTGCCGGCCACCATGCCGATCGACGACGCCGTGGCGCTGGTCCGTGAAGTGGCCCTGGAGTTGCGCACCGATCCGGCGATCTATCCCTTCCTGTGGTCGCCCATCGAACAGCAAGGCGTGGAGAGCTTCGACAACGGCCAGGCCATCCTGCGCTTTCGCTTCAAGACCGCGCCGCTGCGGCAATGGGAAGTCCAGCGCGCCTTCAACATGCGCCTGCGGCGCCGGCTGGACCAGGCCGGACTGGAACCTTCCATGCCGCGCATGAACGTGCAGTTGTCCCGAGCACGTCCGCCCAAACGCTCGGCCACGGCTTCGGAACAGGACGCATGACTCCCCTTCCCTACGCCTCTGGTCCAGGACGGCCGGGCAAACTTCCAGGCCCGTCATTTGGACCGGCTGCCGCGCAATGGGCGCCCTACTTTTCCGCTGCCCCGTCGCCACGCCAGCCTCCCCCCAGGGCGCGAAACAACGAGGCCAGCGCGATCTGGCGCTCGGTCCGGACTTCGATCAACGCGATCTGATTGGCGAAGTCGCTGCGCTGGGCATCCAGGTAGCGCAGATAGTTGTCCACGCCGCCGCGATAGCGCGCCTCGGACAGGCGCAGCGCGGCCTGGCTGCTGTCGGTCTGCGCGCGCAGCGCGTCCTCCTGCCTGCGCAAGGTGTCGGTCGCCGCCAGCCCGTCCATGACCTCGCGGAACGCGGTCTGGATCGACTGTTCGTACTCGGCCACCGCCGCTTCCTTGCGGACCCGGGCCAGATCCAGGTTGGCCTGGTTGCGGCCGCCGTCGAAGATGGGCAGCGTGATCTGCGGCGCGAAGGACCAGGCGCGCTGGCCGCCCGAGAACAGATCCGACAGGTCCGAACTGGCGCTGCCGAACATGCCGGTCAAGGAGATGCGCGGGAAGAACGCCGCGCGCGCGGCGCCGATATCGGCGTTGCGCGCCCGCAGCCGATGTTCCGCGGCCAGGATGTCTGGACGGTAGGTCAGCAGCTCTGACGGCGTGCCCGCCGCCAGTTGCTGCACCAGCATGGGCACGGCGCCGTCATGGGGCGCCAGATAGGGGCTCAAATCACTGACTCCGGCCAGCAGCGTCAACGCATTGGTCGACTGCCGGTACTGCCGTTCCATGCGCGCCAGATCGGCGCGCGCCTGGTCCGTCAGGCCCTTCGCCTGCTCATAGTCCAAGGCACTCCCGATGCCTTCGGCGCGGCGCCGGGCGATCAGTTGCAGCGACTGCTCGCGCGATGCCAAAGTGCGCTCGGTATGCAGCCCGCGTTGGCGCGCGCCTTCGCGCGTGAGGTAGGCGTCTATCACCTCCGCGATCAGGCTGATGCGGGCGCTGCGCGCGCCGTTCTCGGTGGCCAGATACTCTTGTAGCGCCGCTTCCGACAGGCTGCGCACGCGGCCGAACAGGTCCAGCTCGAAGGCCGTGACGCCCACGCCGGCGCGCCACTCGCTCTGCACGCCGGACGTGCCGTTGGCATTCAGATCCGCCGGATTGTGCTGCCGCGTGCCGCCAGCCTGGGCGCCGATGGATGGCAACTGCTCGGAACGCTGCACGCGGTACATCGCGCGCGCCGCTTCGACGTTGAGCAAGGCTCGGCGCAAATCCCGGTTGTTGGCCAGCGCGGTTTCGATCAGTCCGCGCAGCGACGGGTCGGTCACGAAACCGCGCCAGTCCAGCGTGGCGGCGGCCGAGCCCGGTCCGGACGCGAAGTCCGCCTGGCCTTCGACTCCCCACTGCTGAGCGACAGGGGACGCTGGGCGCTCATAGGTCGGCGCCAGCGCGCAGCCCGCCAGCATTGCCACGACGGCTGCGGCCGCGGCCAGCGGCTTGAGCCGCTGGAGGGTAAGGGTCATCGCTTTCATTTCTCACCTGCTTGATTGGTCGCCAGCTTGCCGGGCGCGACATGCGCCTTGGGGCGCTTGAAAACAGATAACGTCCAGACGAAGAACACGGGCACGAACAGCACGCCCAGGATGGTGGCGCTGAGCATGCCGCCCAGCACGCCGGTGCCTATGGCGCGTTGGCTGGTGGCGCCCGCCCCCGTCGCGATGACCAGCGGCACCACGCCCAGGATGAAGGCAACCGACGTCATCACGATGGGGCGGAACCGCAGGCGGGCGGCCTCGATCGCGGCCTCCTTCAGTGAACGCCCCTGCTCATGCAGATCCTTGGCAAACTCGATGATCAGGATGGCGTTCTTGGCAGCGAGGCCAATGATGGTCACCAGCCCCACCTTGAAATACACGTCATTGGGCAAGCCGGCCACGATCACGGCGGCCACCGCGCCCAGCGCGCCCACCGGCACGATCAGCAGCACGGACGCAGGGATCTTCCAGCTTTCGTACAGCGCGACCAGCACCAGGAACACCACCAGCAGCGCCAGCGCCAGCAGCATGGGGGCTTGCGAACCCGTGGCCTTTTCCTGGAACGACAGGCCGGTCCACTCGAAGCCGATGCCCTGGGGCAATTCCGAGATCAGCCGTTCGATTTCCTGCATCGCCTCGCCCGTGCTGGCTCCGGCCGCAGCATCTCCGATCAGCTTGATGCTGGAATAGCCGTTGTAGCGGATCAATTGAACCGGACCATGCTTCCAGCCAATCTCGCTGAAGGATTCGAGCGGCACCAGTTCGCCCGCGCGATTGAGCACATTCAGCTTGGCTACCGATTCCGGCGTGTCGCGACTTTCAGGCTGGGCTTGCACGATCACGCGCTGCATGCGGCCCTGGTTGGGAAACTCGTTGACCAGCGCCGAGCCGAACGCGGTGGACAGCGCCGAGTTGATGGCATCAAACGACACGCCCAGGGCCTCGGCCTTGCTGCGGTCGATGCGCAGGTCCAGCTCCGGCGCGTCGGAAAGCCCCTCGATCAGGATGTAGGAGAAGACCTTGGGGTTCTCGTACACCTTCTTCATCAGGGTTTCGGTGGCCGACAGCAAGGCCTCCCGGCCCAGGCCGGCGCGGTCCTGCAGGCGCAGCGCAAAGCCCGAGGAATTGCCCATGCCTTCCACGGAAGGCGGCACCACCGAGAACAGCACGCCATCGGGAACGCCCGCAAGGTCCTGATTGGCCTGGTCCGCCTCGGCCATGGCCGACTCGTTCTTTGCGCGCTGGGCCCAATCCTTGAACATCACGAAGCCCAGGCCCGCGTTCTGGCCTTGCCCGGAGAAGCTGAAACCTTGCACCGTGAGCACGTCCGAAACGGCCGGGCGCGTGTCCAGGTACTGTTCCAACTGCTGGGTCGTTTCCAGCGTGCGCGACAGCGTGGCGCCTGGCGGCAACTGTATGTCCGTGTTCATGTAGCCCTGGTCCTCGGTCGGCAGGAAGGCCGACGGCAGGCTCGCGTAGACGTAGCCCAACCCGCCGACAAGGACGGCGTACAACACCATCATGCGGCCGCTGCGCGCAAGCAGGCGCGCGTTGGTCGCCGAATAGCGCTCGGTCATGCGCGCAAACACCCGGTTGAACCAGCCGAAGAAGCCCTTCTTTTCGTGATGCCCCTTTTCAATCGGCTTGAGCAGCAGGATGCTGAGCGCCGGCGTCAACGTCAGCGCCAGGAAACCCGAGAACAGGATGGACACGGCCAGCGACACCGAGAACTGGCGGTAGATCACGCCTACGGAGCCCGTCATGAAGGCCAGCGGCAGGAACACGGCGGCCAGCACCAGCGTGATGCCCACGATCGCGCCGCTGATCTGCCCCATGGCCTTGATGGTCGCCTCTTTCGGCGACAAGCCCTCTTCGGCCATCAGCCGTTCGACGTTCTCGACCACCACGATCGCGTCGTCCACCAGGATGCCGATCGCCAGCACCATGCCGAACATGGTCATCATGTTGACGGAGAACCCCAGCGGCAGCATGACCGCCAGCGTGCCCAACAGGCAGATGGGCACGACGATGGTCGGGATCAGGGTGTAGCGGAAGTTCTGCAGAAACAGCAGCATCACCAGGAACACCAGGACGACGGCCTCGGCCAGCGTCATCAACACCTTGGAGATGGCCACCTCGACGAAAACCGAGGTGTCGAACGGCACGCTGTACGCCATATCGCCGGGGAAGTTCTTGGACAGCTCGGCCAGGCGCGCCTTGATGCCTTTGGCGGTTTCCAGCGCGTTGGCGCCGGGTGCAAGCTGCACGCCCATGGCCGCGGCCGGTTGGCCGTTCAGGCGGCTGGACAAGCGATAGTCCTGGCGGCCCAGTTCGATGCGCGCCACGTCGCCAAGACGAACCGTGGAACCATCCGGGTTGGCGCGCAACACAATGCCCTCGAATTCCGGAATCGTTGTGAGCTGGCCCTGGACCATGATGGTCGCTGTGATTTCCTGGGTCGACGGGCTGGGCTGTTCACCCGTGGAGCCACCCGAAACCTGGACGTTCTGCGCGGCGATGGCCTTGTTGACCTCATCGACCGACAAACCGTAGCCGACCAGCTTGGCCGGATCGATCCAGATGCGAAGCGCCCGTTCGGCCGCGAACATCTGCACCCGGCCCACGCCCGGCACGCGCCGGATTTCGTTGTTGATATTGCGGGCCGCGTAGTCAGCCAGGCCCACCTGATCCTTGCCCGCATCCTTGTACGTCAACGCGTAGATCAGCAGGAAGCTGGAACTGGCTTGCTCGAGCTGCAGGCCCTGCTGGATGACCGCCTGCGGCAGTCGCGATTCCACCCGCTTGATGCGGTTCTGCACGTCGACTTGCGCCAGATCGGGATTGGTGCCCGGCTCAAAAGTCACCGTGGTTTCCGCCACGCCCGAACTATTGCTCTGCGACTCATAGTAGAGCAGGCCTTTGGCGCCGTTGAGTTCTTCCTCAATCAGGCTGATCACGCTGTTGTTGATGACTTCGGCGGATGCGCCGGGATAAGTCGCCTTGATGATGACCTGCGGTGGCGCAACGCTGGGGTACTGGGCCACGGGCAGCGCAAAGATGGCGAGCAGGCCCGCCAGGGAAATGAAGATCGCAATGACCAACGCGAAGTTGGGCCGCTGAATGAAGAAGTTCGGCATGATGTGACCGCCTGGGCTCAAGTTGGTTTGACGGTCAAGGGCGTGCCGGCGGGGATCTTGGCGACGCCGTCCACGATGACCTTGTCGCCCGCCGCCAGTCCCTGCGTGATCTGCCACTCCGTACCCTGCATCGCGCCGGTCTGCACCGCGCGCTCTTCCGCCTTGCTGTCGTCGGACACGACCAGCACCTTGGCTTGGCCGTCCGCCCCGCGCATGATGGCGCGCTGAGGGATGAGAATCGCGTTCTGGTCCACGCCCTGTTCGGCGTTGACGCGCACATACATGCCGGGCAAGAGCAGCCCGTCGGGATTGCTGAATTGGCCGCGCAGCAACACCTGGCCCGTGCCCGGATCGACGGAGACGTCGGAGAACAGCAGCCTGCCCTGGGCCGTGTAGTTCGAGCCATCCACCCGGACGCTCACCGCCGATTCGGCCTGGCCGCCAGTCTGCATCCGACCGCCCGCGGCTGCCTCGCGCAGCTTCAGCACCGCATTGACAGGCTGCCGGAAATCCGCATAGATGGGATCGATCTGCTGGATCAGCGCCATGGGCGTCGATTCGCCCTGCCCGACCAGGCTGCCTTCGGTCACCAGGCCGCGGCCGATGCGGCCCGAGATGGGCGCCCGCACGCTGGCGTAGCCCAGGTCCAGCTGCGCGGCCTTTACGTCCGCCTGGGCGGACTGCTGATTGGCCTTCGCGGTCTGAAGCGAGGCCAACGCGTCGTCATATTCCTGACGGCTGACAGCCTCGATCTTGACCAGGGGCTGATACCGGCTGACCAGCGCCTGGGCCTGCTTGACCTGGGCCTGGGCCCGCGCCAGCGCGCCTTGGGTACGCGCTAGCGAGGCCTCCAGCGGCGCCGGCTCGATCGTGAAAAGCAGATCGCCCTCCTTCACCGTGGCCCCTTCCTCGAAATGGCGCTTCTGGACGATGCCCGCGACCCGCGCGCGCACTTCGGCCACGCGCACAGCGGAAATCCGCCCGGGCAGATCGACCATGATCGCCTGGGGCCGGGGAGCAATCACCAGGGGCTCCACTTCGACGGGCGGCACCTGCGCCGCTTGCGGGTCCTGCTCGCCACACCCGGCGAGAACGGCGAGCAGGCATAGCGCCATGGCGCTGGCTCTGAATCGGGTCATCTAGTCCTCTGACATCCAAATGCCGCCTCAGGCTGAGGCGATCGAGGACCCGATAGTACTTATTGGATTTAAATGAGTCAATATTGATTCAATAGATTTTTAATAGACTCATTAGATTCGTAGTAGACTTTATGTGTTTGTTTTTAACCACAAATGAATTCAAAAAGACTCAGCAATATCGGTCGCCAGGAGAACCCCATGTCTGAAGCCCTCGACGACAAGCTCGCCCGCGCATTGGCCCTATCCGTCTCCCAACAGCCCAGGGCGAACCTGCAACAGCTGGCGCGCAGCGCCGGGATCAGCAAAGCGACGCTGTACCGGATATCGCCCACCCGCGAAGGGGTCATCGACCTGCTCATGGAGCGGGCCACCCAACACCTGCAAGATGCGCTGGTCCGCGCGGACCTGGAGACGCCGCCCCATGCGGCAGCGCTCCAGCGCCTGACCGAAGCGATGGTCCTGGGCCGGGAGTACTACCTGTTCTGGAATCACGCCCAGTGGGTCCGCGTGATAGATGCAAGAAACGAGGACGTCAACGCACCGATACCCTCGTTCTACGGGGATGCCTTGGAGACCTTCTTCCTGAGCGGTCAGAAGGCGGGCGTCTTTCGTATAGATGTGCCTTCCCTGTGGCTGGTCAGGGCGTACGACTCCCTGCTGTACGCGGCGATGGATGCCGCTCAGCGCGGGGAAATTGCGCCGCTCGGCATGACTTCCATGGTGCAGAAGCTCTTTCTGGAAGGGGCGGCCAACGCGAGCTCCTAGCCCAAACTCCCAAGGAATGCGCATTGAGTCGCAGGGTAAACGATCGCTTGCAGTCCGGCATCCTATTAACAATAATGGGAATCATTATTAGCCATGCCCGTAACCGCGCTGTCGTGATCGAAGCCGGTTTTTCCCTGCCCGATGTCCGCATCCCCCCCAGTTCGTTCCGCCGAACGGTCCGCCGCCGCCACGACGATACGCGAGTTCGTCGACGAGTTGCTCGGCCACTACCGCGACCTGCAGCGGCACCTCCGCTATCAATTGCGCAATCCGGATGACGCCGCCGATATCGCCCAGGCGAGCTTCGAACGCGTTTACGCCAATGGCCTGAACAACGCCCGCAAGAACGGCCCGGCGATCGAATCATTGCGCGGCCTGCTGTTCCGCGTTGCTCACAACCTCTGCATCGACGAGGCGCGTCGACGCAAGGTCTCGCAGAACTGGCTGGCCCTGCATGGACCGCTAGAAGCCGAGGCCATGGCGCCTTCGGCCGAGCAAGTCGTGTCGCAACGCCAGATGGTCGAACGCGTGGCGGCGGTTCTGGCGTCCCTGCCCGCGCGGCGGATGCAGGTTTTCCTGCTGTTCCGGGCATATGGCCACAGCCGCGCCGAGATCGCGCAACAGTTGGGGATCACGGAGGCCGCGGTTGCCAAGCATCTGGTGCGCGCGACGCTGGATTGTTCGCATGCCTTGCGCAATCTGTACCTGGACTCCGATTCGGCCGTGGACCGTCCGGAGCCTGGTCGCGGGCCAGCCGCGGACGGCGGCAACTGACCCCATGCAGCAAGCCCCCGACGAGGCGCTCATCGATCAGGCGCTTACGCTGATCGCCACCGCTGAAATCGCCACCGAGCGCGGCGCCCGCCAGGCAGTCTCCCGGCTGACCGCGTGGCGCGCCCGCACGCCGCAGCACGAGGCCGCCTACGTCGAGGCCATGCGGCGCTGGCAGCTGCTTGCCGCCGTAGCGCCTGACATGCGCGCACGGTTCGACCAGGACATCGCCACCACCAGCGATCGCAGGCTGTCGCGCCGCGCGCTGCTTGGCTGGGCGGCCGCAGGCGCCTGTACGACCACATTGGGCGCAGGTTGGTACTGGCGGCGGCCGCTGTATCAGGCGTCCTATGAAACGGGTTCCAGCCAACTATCCCAGGCTCAGGTGCCAGATCAACCGGACGGCGGCGGCTTGGGAACGCGGATCGACCTTGCCGCCCGCACGCGGCTTGCCGTCAGCCTGTACCGCGACGAACGCGTGGTGGAACTCAGCCATGGCGAGGCGCTGTTCACGGTGGCCCGAGATGCCAGCCGGCCGTTCCGGGTCCGTACCCGCGGCGGCGAGGTCGAGGTTGTCGGCACGGTGTTCACGGTCAGCGACCGCGGCGGCGTCGTCTCCCTCGCCGTGGAGGAAGGCCATGTGCGCTTCCGCCCTGCTCCGCGCGACGCCCGCTGGTACACCTGGGCGCGCGGCGGCCCTCCCCTGGATTTGTACGCCCATACCGCCGTCAGTTGGCGCAATGGCGAAGTCGACCCCGTCCGGCGCATCGATCCGGACAGCGTCGCGGCCTGGCGCAATGGCTGGCTGTGGTTCGACAACCAGCGCCTGGACGAGGCCCTGCCGGCCATCAACGCCTTTCGCGCGCAGCCGCTGACGGCCGCCGACCCGAAGGTCAACGCCCTGCGCCTGACCGGTCGCTTTCGCAGCGCCGATGCCGGCAACGCGGCGGCTCTCCTCGAAGCGATTCTGCCGCTGCGCGCAGAATCGGAGGCGAACGGCGATGTCGTATTACGGCTGCGCTGATTTTTCTTCGGTCAGGTGTCTCCGTTTCCGCGTCTCATCCGTCTTCTGTATCGATAGCGCCGCCACCGGGCGGCGAATTTCTCGATAGACGGAGTTGAAATGCATCAATCCGGTATTTGCCGGCCGTTCCTGGGCCGTTCCGCGCTGCGTCTGGCGCTCTCGGGCGTCATGGGCCTGCCGCTGGCCGCCGCACCCGCACTGGCCCAGGCTCAAACGCCGTCGGAACAGCTTCATGCCATCGACCTGCCCGCGCAAACGCTGAACACGGCGCTGAACATGCTGTCGCGCCAGACCAGCACTCCCATCATGGCCGGCGGCGCCCAGATCGCCGCCCATCAGGCGCCGGCCGTGTCCGGCCGCATGACAGTGCGGGAAGCGCTGTCGCGGTTACTGCAGGGATCCGGATTGTCCAGCACCGCCACGCCCGGCGGCGGATACGCCGTGACGGGCGCCGCCCAAACGCCGGCCGTGACCACACTGGCGCCCGTGCTGGTGACCGGAAATTCGCAGTTGCCCGAACCCTACGCCGGCGGCCAGGTGGCCCGCGGCGGCCGCGTCGGCCTGCTGGGCGAACGCGACGTGATGGACACGCCGTTCAACATTGCGAGCTACACCGCCGAACTGATCCAGAACCAGCAAGCCAACTCCATCGCCGACGTGCTGGCGAACGACGCTTCGGTGCGCACGGTCAACGATGGCCAGGGCTCGGTGGCAGGCACCGGCGACGAATTCCAGATCCGCGGCTTTCCGGTGCGCAACCAGGACGTGTCCTTCAATGGCTTGTACGGCATGCTGCCGCTGCGCACCATCGCGCTGGACGGCGTTGAACGCGTGGAAGTGCTCAAGGGTCCCACGGCCCTGCTGAACGGCATGAGCCCTCGCGGCAGCGTGGGCGGCGGCATCAACGTCGTCGCCAAGCGTGCCGGCGACGATCCGCTCACACGCCTGACGGCGACCTATCAATCCGATTCCCGCTTCGGCGGCATGGTGGACATCGGGCGGCGCTTCGGCGAGAACAAGGAATTCGGCATCCGCTTCAATGGCTCTTACCGCGACGGCGATACCGCGGTCCAGCATCAATCGAACCAGCTGGGCGTGGCGGTGGTCGGGCTGGACTATCGCGGCGAGCGGCTGCGCGTTTCGCTGGATGCCGGCCACCAGACCAACAACATCGATGGGCCCGGCGATTCCGGCGTGCTGATCTTCGGCGACAGCCTGCCCGTGCCGCGCGCGCCCGATGCGTCCAAGGGCTATTCGCCGGAATGGGGCTACGCCAAGTCGCGCGACAACTACGGCGTGCTGCGCGCCGAGTACGACCTCACCCCGCACCTGACCGTATTCGGCGGCGTGGGCTACCGTCGCAGCAACAACCGCTACCTGTATGCCGACCCCATCGTGGTCGGCCAGAACGGCGAACTGATGATGCGCCCGTACTACTGGCCCAGCTATGAACAGAACGTTTCCACGGTCTGGGGCGCGCGCGGCAATTTCAATACCGGCCCGGTCAAGCATGAAGTCAGCCTGAGCTATTCCACCTTCGAGCAGCGCGCCGGCTATTACGACTACTACATCTTCGGCATGTCGCCGTCCAACCTCTACGATCCGGCCCAGATCCCCGAACCCTCGATCGACGGGCTGTCCAGCTCGCCGCCGCGCACTTCCCTGCTGAAGCTGCCCACCATCGCGCTGGCCGACACGCTCTCGTTTGCCGATGATCGCATCCAGTTCACCGCGGGCCTGCGCTACCAGACGGTGAAGGCGACGAACTACAGCTACACCACCGGCCAGGAGACTTCCAGCTACGACAAATCGGCCGTCACGCCGGCCTTCGGCCTGGTGGTCAAGCCGTGGACCGATGTCTCGCTGTACGCGAACTATATAGAAGGCCTGAGCGCCGGCCCCATTGCTCCGGCCGGCACCTCGAACGCGGGCGAGATTTTCGCCCCCATCAAGACCAAGCAGATCGAAGCCGGAGTCAAGGTCGATTTCGGCTCGGTCACGACCACGCTGGGCTTGTTCCAGATCAAGCAGCCTTCCGGCCTGACGACGGTCAGTGACGGCGTGACCCGCTACGACATGAGCGGCGAACAGCGCAACCGCGGCGTGGAGTTCAATGTCTACGGCGAACTGGCGCACGGCGTGCGTCTGCTGGGCGGCATCACCTACATCCAGCCCACGATGATCCGCAGCGCCAAGCCCGACACCGATGGCAACAGCGCCGTCGGCGTGCCGCGCTGGATGGCCAATATCGGCATGGAATGGGATCCCTCGTTCGCGCCCGGACTGACCCTGAGCGCGCGCGCCCTGTCGACCAGCTGGCAGTACCAGAACCTGGAAAACAGCCGCCGCATTCCGGGCTGGACGCGCTGGGACCTGGGCATGCGCTACGCCACCCGCGCATTCGACCATCCCGTCACCCTGCGCGCGACCGTCAATAACGTGTTCGGCAAGGACTATTGGTCGTCGGCGTCCGAAGGATATCTGCGCCTGGGTTCGCCGCGGTCGGTGATGTTGTCGGCGTCGGTCGATTTCTAGGTCTGCCGGGCCGGGTCGGCTCACTGCTGCGCGCCGGTAGCCTTGGCCACGTATGCCGCCAACGTCTCGATCTCCTTGTCCGACAGAGTCGTATATGCCGGCATCTGGCCAATACCGTTGCGGATGGCCGTCTCCACGCGCGCCGCGTCGGGCTTGATCTCATCGAGCTTGGGGCCGATGGCCCCGCTGGATTGCGCGTCATTCAAGGTGTGGCAAAGCGCACAGGCTGGCGCCGCGCCGACGAACAAGGCGCGGCCCGCTTCCATGTCGGGTTCGGCCGCCTGCGCGCCGGCATGCAGGCTGGCGCCCAACAATGCTGCGCAAAACGCGTGCTTCCAGGGCAATGCCAGGGCTTTCGCCGTCATGCCTTGACCGCCACGGCCACGGCGTGATCGCGCCAGCCGTTGTTGATGTAGCCGCCGGAATTCTGCGGCCGTTCCTCGTCCTGCACCCTACCCTCGGTATCGGTCGCCCGGCTGACCAGCACGTGTTCGCCGGCGGCCAATTCGACCGGCAATGCGAACTGGCGCCAGGCATAGCGCCCGAGGTCCGGGCCGACCAGTTCCGCTTTCTGCCAGTTCTTGCCGCCGTCGGTCGAAACCTCGACCTGCTTGATGCCGTTGGTGCCGCCAAACGCCACCCCCTGCACCACCACGCGCCCGGCCTTCAGGGTGGCAGCGGCCGGATTGGGCGTATTGATCCACGACTTCACGCCCATGGCCCACACCGAGGGCTGGCTGGGATCGCCCTTCTGGCCCGGCGGCGCAAGGCGGTAGCCGGTCTGCTGGATCGCGGCCGGGCTTTCCTTTTCGGTGAAGGCCAGCCGCTTGATGTACTTGACGCTGTTCACGCCGGTGTAGCCCGGCACGATCAGGCGCAAAGGGCCGCCGTGGGCCAGCGGAATCGGCTCGCCGTTCAGTTCCCACGCCAGCAGCGCATCCCGCATCGCTTCCTTGGGCACCGAACGCTCGACCATGACCATGTTCGGATCAAGGCCGTCCGGCAGCTTTTCGCCGCCGGTGCCGGTCATGTACACGGCTGCCGCCGCCAATCCGCCGCAATGCTCGACCAGCACGCTTACCGGCACGCCGCTCCAGATCACGCAGCCGGCCGCGCCGACCTGCCAAGGCGTGCCGCTGGGCTTGTTCGGGAAATAGCCGCGGCCGTTGCCCGAACACTGCAGCACCATCGCCAGCGTCTGCAAGCCCATGGTCTTCAGTTGCCCCACGCTCAGGGACATGGGCTTGGCCACTCCCGCGATCTCGATGGTCCACGCGTCCCGATCGGCCACGATCGCCTCGTCCGGCGGCGGCAGGTTGTTGCGCACATAGAGTTGGCGCAAAGGCGTGACCACCCCGCTGCCGAATGCCTCGCGACGCGTTTCTATGGTGTTGGCGCTGTGCACGATCATCGCGTCGGGCTGCTTCCACGCCGCGTAGGCGGGCAATGGCTTGGCAGCGGAGGCCGGAGCCGGTGGCGCAGCCGCGCCGGGGGCCGCCTTCTGTTCCGCGGCCAAGGCCGCGCGTCCCAAGCTTGCTGCGGCCAAGGCACTCGCGCCGCCGGCCAACAGGCGCCGGCGCGCCGCGCTCTCGATCAGGGATGAACGCATCGCAGTCTCCTCGTTGGGGTCGGGAATCGTTGTTGTTCCCAAACCCTGCCGGCCTGCTTCAACGTGGCTGTTTACCCCGCACCCACGTGTCCCAGGCCGCCAATAGTTATGCCTGCGATGTTGGTTGAGCGACCCTTTCGTGTCAATTAGTTATTTGCAATACGCGGCCCTAGTTCATTTGGCTGGGGCAAGCCGCGAGTCTGCCGGGCCGCCCTCTAGACCTGCCGGGCCAGGCTGTACACCGAGGCCGGCGGCAGATTCAGCGGCACGAAACCGACCTTGCGCGCCCGCAGGCCGCAAGCCTCGAGCACGCCCGTGGATATCGGGCAGCGCACGCCATAGGTGAACAGGGCCATCGATCCCTCGATAGGCAAGGCATCGAACACGGCGGCCAGCAATTGGTGATGATGCGCCTGGCTCATGTTGCGCAACGGCAGGCCGCAAATCGCGGCGCCGATCCCTTCAAGCTCCGGATGGCTCTTGCGGGATAGATCCTGCGCCGCCACCTGCAGCACTGCTGCGTCAGGAAACTGCGTCCGCAAGCTGGAACTCATGGCCGAGTCCTGCTCGACCAGCACCAGCCGGGCCGGGTCCACCCCGCGGCGCAGCATTTCACGCGTGAAAACGCCCGTGCCGCAGCCCAGTTCCAGGACTTTGCCCGCGCTGGGCGGAATGCAGGCGGTAATGGCCGCGGCCAGCGCCGGGCCGGACGGCGCCACCGCCCCTATGGCGGCGGGATTGGACAATAGCGCCCGCACGAACTGCGTGCGCTCCCGCAGCCAGCCCATCGGTGAGCTGGCTGCAGGTTTGCGCGGAACAACGGTTTTGTAGGATTGCGTGGAATGCATGGGGGCCTCAGTCTCCTGGATCGGGAATTCCGTGCGACCCCGAAACCTTAACTGCGCCAGGCCATGCACGCACGCAACCGTCGGTAAGCACCCTTGTCAATTCGACCAGGGGCGGTCTCGCCTGAATCAGCGCGGCGCTGGACGCAGATTCAAGGTATCGGCCTTCTCGCTATCCACCTTGGCGCGGCTGAACGCCATGGGGAAATACTCGCCGGTCGCCCAGTCCTTGAGCAGGTTCTGGTAGTACGGGCTGCGCGGATCGGCCGACTGCCCGGGCACGTTCTGCACGCGCGAGTTATCCCAGTCGGCCACGTCGATCACCTGGCGGTAGGACGAGCCGCTGATCTGGCGGAAGTCGCTGGCGCGGAAGGTGGCGCGATGCACCGTGTCGTTATCTCCGCTGACCGGATAGCGCGGCGTGCCGTAGGCGTTGGCGGTCGCCGGCGGCAGGAAGCTGGCCAGGCTGTGCTCGAACTGGATGTGGTGCAGCTTGCCCCACTGCCATTGCGAGGAGTCCGGACCCAGCTTGGCGCGCAGCTTCTGCATGCCGTCGTTCAAGGCCTGGAGCAGCAAGGCATCGCGGCCCTGCTGCGGCTGCGGGCCGAAGGCGCTGTCCGGCGTCGCCAGCTTCTCCAGCGTTTTCGCGGTGGACAGATTGCCGAACGCGGCGCGGCCGTTGGCAGGCACGTACAGCTCGGTCACGCGCTTGACCACCTCGGGCAGCCAGAACTCATAGACCGTCGCCGCGCGCGACTCGGTGCCTACCCGGGCATCCCAGTCCTTCAGCAGGCTCAAGGCCTGCGACGTTCCAGGATCGGCCGAATTCAGCGATTTCGCGTAGCCCGTCAGGGTGCGCGCCGGAATGGACAGATTGTCGTATTGCAGCGCCTGCGAAGCCTGCACCGTCTGGCCCTTGCTGTCGGCAAGCACCTCGCGTATGCGCTGCACGCGATACGGTTCCGCCCAAGTGCGCGCTGACATTTCCTTATAGCGGTAGTCGGCCGGCAGGTTGTACTCGTTGGCGGTGGCGACGTAGCCTTCCGGCGGGTTGTAGGCCCGCGGCAGCGCATTGCCGGGCAGGACGCCGCGCCATTCGAAATCGCCGTTGCCCGGCACGGGCAGCATGCCGGACCAGTCGGCGCGCGGACGTATCGGCGCGATGCTGCCGCCGAACCAGCCGATATTGCCGTCGACGTCGGCGTAGACCATGTTCTCGCTGGGCGTGTAGTGCTTTTCCATGCCGGCGACGAACTCGTTCCAGTTCTGCGCCTGGTTCAGCCGCAGGCTGGCCAGATAGGCCGCGGTTCCAGGGAATTCCAGGTAGGCCGCGCGCAAGGCATAGGCCTTGTGGCGTACAGGATCCACATGGATGACCGGGCCGTGGCGGGTGAATTTCAGCTGGCGCACCGCCGCGCTCTGTCCGCGCACCGGGATGGATTCGTCGACCTGCCGCATCTTCTCCCAGCGGCCCTTATAGCGGTATTCGTCGGGCCTGGCCGGATTGGTGTCGTAGACGTACAGGTCTTCCTCGTCGCCGAAGGCGAAGATGGTCAGCCCGAAGGCGATGCGGTCGTTGTGCCCCATGGACACGCCGGGCAGCGCCGGCTCGCCGGCGCCGATCACGTTCCAGCCGGGCGCGTTCAGGTGCACCATGTAGCGCAGCGACGGCATCGTGATGGAACGGTGCGGATCGCCCGCCAGGATGGGCTTGCCTGTGGCCGTGTGCTGCCCGCCTATGGTCCAGTTATTGCTTTCATAACGGGTCGCCATAGGATCGAAAGCCGGGTCCAGCGAGGCCAGCATGCTGGCCGACAATTCGCGCGCGAGCTTCTCGCGCTCGGCGGCCGCCAGCGGGCTGCGCGGGAAGTCGGCCGCGACGAACTTCTGGCCGTTGCGCGCCAGGTTGTAGTCGGCCAGGACCGTGTTGTCGATCTGGCGCACGTCCAGGCCGGCAGGCACCTGCAGGGCCAGCGGCGGCTCGAAGGTGCTGAGTCCCTGCACGGCGTTCAGGCCCAGCGCGGCGACCCGCTGCGCCATCCTGACCTCTTCGCTGAGGTTGCGCGTCAGGCCGTAGATGCGGATGAGCGAAGTCTCGGGACTCCAATAGCCGGGTTCGGTGCCGGTCAGTTTGAATTCCGGCGGCATCTGCTCGGGATTCGCCTTGACCCAATCGACATAGGCGTTGATGCCCGCCGCGAACGACGTGAGGATGGCCTTGCCCTGCGGATGGTAGCTGGCAAATTCAGCCTGCATGTCGCCGCGATACAGGAACAAGCGCGCCGCGCGGTCCTGCTCGACAAAGCGCGGGCCGAACTGTTCGGCCATCTTGCCCTCGCCCTGGCGGCGCCACAGGTCCAGCTGCCAGAGGCGGTCGCGCGCCGCGCTGAAGCCCTGCGCGAAGAACAGGTCATCCTGGTTCTGCGCGTAGATGTGCGACACCCCATGCCGGTCGCGCACGATCTCCACGGGCTGGGACAGCCCCTTCATGTCTACGGTTTCTTTCTTGCCTCCGGGCGATGCGCAGCCTGCCAGCACTGCAATCAGCCCGCTCGCCAGCCATGCGGCGGCCCTGCGATTGAACGTACGCATTGACTCCTCCTCGGATTTATCTGTCTTCTATCTGCCTGCCGGCTTCGAGGGGGCCATGCCGCCCGAAGCGACCGCCAACAATATGTACAGCCAAATCACGGGTTCGTGGAACGCTGTTTCATTTGATCAGCTTAGTCAGAATATGTAACCAGTACCGGGCTGCGGCACGGTTCAGGTAGACGTAAACGCAGGGGCAGAGAATGGACCGCATAAGAACTTGCAGGAGACATCATCATGTCTCGGAGACTATTGCTCGCCCTGCCCGTCCTGGCGCTGGCCCTGCACAGCGCCGCCTCGGCAGCGGCACCCGCGCCCGATATCCTGCTGGGCGCATCCGTTCAACTGACCGGCCCCGTCGCCAATACCGGCCGCTACTACCGCGACGCCTACCAGATGGCGGTGGACCAGATCAATGCCGCAGGCGGCGTCAAGATCGGCGGCGCCACCCACAAGCTGGCGCTGAAGATCTACGACAACCAGTCGGACGTCAACCTGAGCGTGCGGCAGTACACGCAACTGGTGACGCAGGACAAGGCCAATCTGCTGCTGGGCCCTTTCGCCAGCAATTTCGCGCTGGCCGATTCGGCGGTTTCGGAAAAGTACAAAGTGCCCATGGTCCAGGGCGGCGGCGCCTCGGACCAGATCTTCTCGCGCAAATTCAAGTACATCTTCGGCACCTTGGCGCCGGCCAGCAACTACTTCGGCAGCACCGTGGAAATGCTGAAGGCGCTCAAGCCCATGCCCGCCAACGTGGCGCTGCTGTATGCGGATGACGCTTTCGATGTCTCGGTGGCCCAGGGTACCCGTCCACTGCTGAAGGCGGCGGGACTGCCCGTGGCGATGGACGAGCGCTACAGCACCAACGCCACCGACTTCAACTCGCTGCTGTCGCAGATCAAGAGCAAGAACGTGGACGCGGTGCTGGTGGCGGGGCACGAGACCGAGATCCTGAACTTCGTGCGCCAGGCCAAGAGCCTGGCCGTGGCACCCAAGATGTATTCCTTCACCGTGGGCGTGCCGTCGGAGGATTTCCGCAAGGCGCTGGGGCGCGACGCGGACTACGCTTTCGGCATGACCGCCTGGCTGCCCTCGGCCGCGCTGAAGGACCGCTGGTTCGGCGATGCCGAGCAATTCGCCCGCGCCTACAAAGCCAAGTACGGCTATGACCCGGACTACCATGCGGCCTCCGGCGTGGCCGACGTCGAAGCGCTGGTCTATGCCATGGAAAGCGCCGGCAGCGCCAAGCCGCAGCAAGTGCGCGATGCCCTGGCCAAGATCAAGTTCGACAGCTTGTACGGCCCCGTCGCCTTCAACGCGCAGGGGCAGATCGACCTGCCTCAGGTGGTGATCCAGGTGCAGGGCGACCAGTTGGCCGCGGTCTACGGCGCCAAGGGCTTCATCACGCAGCCCAAGTACCCGATGCCGGCCTGGAACGCGCGCTAGGGCCGGCCGGAGGACAGGATGGATCTGCTCGCGCAAATCCTCGTCAACGGCATACTCCTGGGCGGACTGTATGCCGTGATGGCGCAAGGCCTGGCGCTGGTCTGGGGCGTGCTGAACATCGTCAACCTGGCGCATGGCGCGTTCATCATGCTGGGGGCGTACGCGTCCTGGTACCTGTACAACGACGCGGGCGTCGATCCCTTCCTGGGCTTGCCATTGACGGCGGCCGCCATGTTCCTGCTGGGCTACGCCCTGCAACGCGGCCTGCTGAACCTGGTGGTGCGCGCGCCCATGTTCAACACGCTGCTCATCACCTTCGGCCTGGAGGTGGTGCTGACCTATCTGGCGCAGCTGGCATTCTCGGCCGACTTCCGCACCATCAACCCTCCCTATGCCGGCGACAGCTACGCGCTGGGTCCCGTCACCTTGCCCATGGCGCGGCTGGCCGCCTTCGGCGTAGCGCTGGCGATCACGCTGGGCATGTGGCTGTTCCTGCTGCACAGCCGCCTGGGCCGCGCCATCCGCGCCACCGCGCAGAACCTGGTGGCGGCCAGGCTTTATGGGGTGGAGCCGCGCCACCTCTACGCGGTGACCTTCGGCCTGGGCCTGGCGTTGGCGGGCGCGGCGGGCGGGTTGTACGGCACGGTCTCGCAGATCAATCCCTACATCGGCGCCACGCTGACCGCAAAGTGCTTCGCCATTTCCATCATCGGCGGATTGGACAATCCGCTGGGCGTGATGGTGGGCGGCCTGTTCCTGGGCATCGTGGAATCGCTGACCACCTTGTACATAGGGCCCACCTACGCCGACGTGGCCAGCTTCGGCATCCTGGTGCTGGTGCTGCTGGCCAAGCCCAGCGGCCTCTTGGGCAGAGCGGCATGAAGGCGCCGCGCCTGCTGCTGGCTTTGCTGGCGCTGGCCGTGCTAGCCGGCGTGCCCTGGTATGGCTCGGACGTATTGGTGCAGTTCGGCATCAATACCCTGCTGCTGGCCGTGCTGGCCCAGGGCTGGAACATCATCGGCGGGTACGCCGGCTACGCGTCCTTCGGCAACTCGGTCTTCTACGGCCTGGGCAGCTACGGCGTGGCCATCGCCATGGCGCAGTGGGAGTTGCCCTTCGCGGCCGGGCTGGCGCTGGGCGCCGCGCTGGCGGTGGTCTTCGCCGTGCTGCTGGGCGTGCCGGTGCTGCGGCTGCGCGGCCATTACTTCGCCATCGCCACCCTGGCGCTGGCGCAGGTCATGACGGCCATCGTCTCCAACATCGGCTTGGCCGGGCAGAACATCGGCCTGGTGCTGCCGCCGCTGAACAACGATCCGCTGTTCTATGAACTTTCCCTGGGCCTGCTGACGCTGGCCACGCTGACCGTCGCCTGGCTTACGCGCAGCCGCTTCGGCTTCGGACTGATCGCGATCCGCGAGAACGAAGAAGGCGCGGCGGTCATGGGCGTGAACACCACGCTGTACAAGGTGGCGGCGTTCGCGATCTCGGGGGTGTTCAGCGCCTTGGCCGGCGGCATCCATGCCTACTGGATCACCTTTCTCGATCCGGAAAGCGCCTTCGACATCAGCCTGAACGTGAAGATGATCATCATGGCGGTGT
The DNA here is from genome assembly GCF_059760445.1 of Achromobacter sp. D7-1. Lineage (NCBI taxonomy): Bacteria > Pseudomonadati > Pseudomonadota > Betaproteobacteria > Burkholderiales > Alcaligenaceae > Achromobacter > Achromobacter sp. D7-1. The sequence goes on from NZ_JCBAMT010000006.1 coordinate 115,341, forward strand.
TCGGCGGCGCGGGCACCGTGCTGGGTCCGGTAGTGGGCGCGTTCTCGCTGTCGGCCATTTCCGAACTGCTGTCCAGCGAGATCACCAGCGTGGCGGGACTGTTCTTCGGCGCGGTGATCGTCGCGGCGGTGGTGCTGATGCCGCGCGGATTGGCGGACTTGCTGCGGCACGCGCGCAAGTCGGGCTGGCGCTACTTCATCGACAACATACGGGCGCACCGGCTATGAGCGCGATCCTGGACCTGCGCAATGTGACCCGGCGCTTTGCCGGGCTAGTGGCCGTGAACCAGGTCAGCTTCACGCTGACCGAGGGCGAAATCCTGGGCCTGATCGGTCCCAATGGCGCGGGCAAGACCACGCTGGTCAGTCTGATCAGCGGCACGCTGGCGCCCAGCGCAGGCGAAATTTTCTATCAGGACCGGCCGATAGGCGGATTGCCGGCCTATCGCCGCGCCCGCCTGGGCATAGGCCGGACTTTCCAGATCATGCGGCCCTTTCCTGGCCTGTCGGTGCTGGACAATGTGGCGGTGGGCGCCTTGTTCGGCCACGGCGGCGGCCAGCCAAAGCTGGCGCTGGCGCGCGAGCAGGCCCGCGCCTGCCTGGACTTCGTCGGGCTGGGCCGCGCGGCGGAGCAGCGTGCCGAGGAGCTGGGCGGCCCGGGCCGCAAGCGGCTGGAACTGGCCAAGGCCCTGGCCATGCAGCCCAAGGTGCTGCTGTGCGACGAGGTCATGGCCGGGCTCAACCTGGTCGAGATCGACGAAGTCATCGAGGTCATCCGCAAAGTCCGCGACAGCGGCATCAGCGTGCTGGTGATCGAACACGTCATCAAGGCCATCAAGAGCCTGTCGGACCGGCTGCTGGTGCTGCATCACGGCGAAAAAATCGCGGACGGCGCGCCCGACGCGGTGCTGGCCGATCCCGCGGTGGTGCAGGCCTATCTGGGCAAGAGGCGCGCATGAGCGACGCCGCCGCCCCGCTATTGAAGGTGGAAGGGCTGAGCGCAGGCTATGGCGAACTGCCTGTGCTGCGCGACATTGCGCTCGAAGTCCGCCGCGCCGAGATCGTGGCGCTCGTCGGCAGCAATGGCGCCGGCAAGACCACCTTGCTGCGGGCGCTATCGCGGGTGCTGCCCTGCACCGGCAGCATCGTGATGGACGGCCGTCAGCTGTCGCGCGCAACGCCGGACGAGGCTTTTGCCTGCGGCATGGTGCAGGTGCCCGAGGGACGCCAGCTATTCGACCGCATGACGGTGCAGGACAACCTGCTGATGGGCGCCTACCGCCGCGGCGGCAAGGCGGATGTCGCGCGCGACCTGGAGCGCGTCTACGCCTACTTTCCACGGCTGTCGGAACGGCGCCGCCAGCTTGCCGGCAGCATGTCCGGCGGCGAACAGCAGATGTGCGCCATGGCGCGCGCCCTGATGGCGGCGCCGGTGCTCATGATGATCGATGAAATGAGCCTGGGCCTGGCGCCGGTGGTGGTCGAGCAGTTGATGGGCGTGCTGGCCGACATCCGCCAGGAAGGCGTCACGGTGCTGCTGGTGGAGCAGGACATCCATCTGGCGCTGACGGGCGCGGACCGCGGCTATGTGATGGAGACCGGCCGCATCGCGCTTTCCGGCCCGGCGCAATCGCTGCTGTCCGATCCCAAGGTGCGGCAGGCCTATCTGGGAATCTGACCCGCCCGCCGCGCCCCTTGCGCCGGCCTGCTTTCGAGCCTAAATTGATTGATGTCGCCCGCCGTCTGGCCCTTGCAAGCGTGCGGCGCGAATGGCGTCATTGGGTTGTTTTTCTGTCTTTTGTTCCACCAAGGAGCGATGCGATGAAAGTGAAACACCTGTTAGGTCCGGCAGCGCTTGCGCTGTCATTGCTGGCCGCCGCGCCGGTGGTGGCCGCGCCCACTGAGCCCGCGCCCATCATCACCGGGAAGCAATGGACAGAGTCCGACGCAAACCTGAAAAAGGCCTACCTGCTGGGCATGGCCAATATCATTCAAGTGGAGCAAGCCTATCAGCAACGCCGCGCGCCGGCGGCCAACCAGACGCTGATCCCCCGCTTCGCCCAGGGCCTGCAAAGCCACACGCTGGACTCCGTGCGCGAAAGCCTGGATCGCTGGTATGCGGCCAATCCGAGCAGGATGGACCGGCCCGTGGTGGAAACGCTCTGGTTTGAAATCGTCGCGCCCGCGGCGCCAGCCGCTCCCGCCACTCCCACCAAGCGCGCCCGCTAGGAGTCAGCCATGAAAGTCATCCGATCGATTGCCATAGGCCTCATGATGGGGTCGCTGGTTGCCTGCACCAATATGAGTTCCAAGCAGCAAGGCACGCTGTCGGGCGCGGCCATCGGCGCCGCCGCCGGCGCGGGCATCGCCGCCATCGCGGGCGGCAGCGGCTGGACCGGAGCCGCCATCGGCGCCGCCGCCGGCGGCATCGCCGGCAACATCTACGGCGACAAGCACTAAGCCTCCAGCGCCTGCGTCTGGACCCGTCCCGGGCCGCCGCCCGGGACTGCGGCTACAGATTGCCGGTGGACTTGCCGATCCGCCAGTACACGCCCCCGCCCGTCATGCCGCCGTCGACCGGCAGGTCCGCGCCGGTGATGAACGAAGCCTCCGGCGCCAACAGGAACATCACCGCCGCCGCGATCTCGTCGGCGTCCGCGCCGCGCGACAGCGGCGTCGCATCGCGGTTGCCTTCATAGAACAGGCGCGCCCGTCCGGCGTCGTGCACCGCATTGGGCTGCATGATCATCGGCGTTTCCACCAGGCCCGGGCATACCGTGTTGACGCGTATGCCCCGCCCCGCCAGTTCCAGCGATGCCGCCCGCGTCAGCCCGCGCAAGGCCCACTTGCTGGCGGTATAGGCCGCGCTGAAATAGCCCGTGAGCCCGGCCGTCGACGAAGTATTGACGATGGCCGCGCCCTCCGGCATCAATCCAGCCAGATTGCGGATCGCGAGGAACGGCCCGTCCAGGTTGATGTCCAGCAGGCGCCGCCATTCGGCGTGCGTGGTCTCGGTCACGGTCTTGCGCAGGGTCACGCCGGCGTTGTTGACCAGGCCGTAGAGCGGCACGCCGGCCTGCGAAATTTCTTCGGCCAGCGTCAGCCAATCGGATTCGCGGGCCACGTCCGCCACCCGGATGCGCAGCCGTTCGGCATCCGCGCCCGCCGCCGCGCGCAAGTCTGTCCAGGTCGCATCGCTATCAGGCAAGACGTCCAGCGCGTAGACGGTTGCGCCGGCCTGCAGCAGGCGCAGCGCCTCGGCAGCGCCCTGCCCCCGCGCCGCGCCCGTAACGACCGCCGCCTTTCCGGTCCAATACGATTCCACGCCGTTCCCGGTCCTCATGTCTTGGAGACTCCGCCATCAACCATCAGCACGTGGCCCGTGACATAGGCTGACGCCTGCGAGGCCAGGTACAGCGCCGCATCGGCGATCTCCGACGGCTGGCCGACGCGCTGCACCGGCAGGCGCTCGACGTATGCGGCATAGGTGGCGGCATCGCCATGCATCCAGCTGCTCATCGGCGTTTCGATGAATCCGGGCGCGATGGCGTTGACGCGCAGCCCCTTGGGGCTCCATTCCAGCGCCAGGCACTGGGTCAGGTGCGCGACGCCGGCCTTGGCAGCGGCATAGTCGGCGCAGTTCGGGCGCGGCTTGACGCCGGCATAGCTGGACAGGTTGATGATGGCGCCGCTGCCTTGCGCAATCATGTGCCGCGCGGCCGCCTGGGCACCGAAGAACGTGCCCTTAAGATTGATGTCCATGGTGCGCTGCCATGCGGCCTCGTCCAGGTCCAGGGCGGGCATGCGGGCCATGAAACCGGCGTTGTTGACCCACACGTCCAGCGCGCCGTATTGCGCGGCCACCGCGTCGGCCAGCTCGCGCACCGCTTGCGCCTGGGTCACGTCCAGGTCGCGGCAATCCGCGTCCACGCCGGACAGCGCTTCCAGGTTCAGGTCGGTGGCAACCACGGTCGCTCCCTGCTGGCGGAACGCCGCCACCATGGCGCGCCCGATGCCGCCCCCGGCGCCCGTGACGACCGCGATTTTTCCTGCCAGATCCGGATAGTTCATGTTGCTCATGTGATGATGGATGTATGAAAGTTCAGTTGAATGCCGCGCGCTTGGCGGGTTTGTTGCCAGTGGCGGCGTCCGCCTCATCGCCTGGCAGGCGGATGTCGTTCAGGTCCATGCCCGCCGTTTCCTTGATGAGGAAGGCGCCCGCGAAAGCCATCAGCCCCAGCGCCCCCACATAAGCCGTATAGACCCAGTCCAGTCCCTGGGCGCCCAGCCAGGCATTGATGTAGGGCGCCGTGCCGCCGAAGATCGCGACCGACAGCGATGAAATGAAGCCCACGCCCATGGCGCGCGCGCCGGTCGGCACCTGCTCGGCCACGACGGCCGGGAAAATCGCGGCCAGCAGCGCCCAGACCAGCAGGCCGATCAGTTGCCCCACGAACAGGGTCCAGGGCTGGTCGGTCACGATGTGCGATACCGGGAACACCGCCAGCGCCACGCCCAGGCCGAAGGCCATCACCATGGGCTTGCGGCCGTAGCGGTCCGCCAGCCAGCCGCACACCGGCAGCCACAGCAGGCACACCAGCTGCGCGATCAGGCTGGCCGTGTAGGCGCCCGATGGATCCATGCCCTTGGTCGCGATGGCCGTGGCCGGCGCGAACGTGACCCAGGTGTAGTAGGTAGCGTTGGACGCGGCGGCGATCATCACGATGTTGCGGGCGATCGTGAACGCCTGACGGGCCGAGACCTTTTGCGCGCCACCCTGCTCCGTCCTGTGTTCGAACACCTCGCTCTCGCTGGCGCTGCGGCGCAGGAACAGCGCGTAGACGCCCAGCAGCGCGCCCACGCCGAAGCCCACGCGCCAGCCCCAGGCCTCCATCGCCGGCTTGCCCAGCCAGGAGGTCAGCAACGCCGCCAGCGCGGTCGCCGCCATGACGCCGATGGTGACGCTGACGAACACCGAGCTGGACCACAATCCGCGCTTGGCCGGCGGCGCAATTTCCGCCACATAGGTATAGGCCACGCCGGACTCGCCTCCATGCGCCAAGCCCTGCATCAGGCGGCAGATAAACAGCAGCACCGAAGCCATCACGCCTGCCTGCTCATAGGTGGGAAGCAGCGCGATCGCCAGGCTGGTCAAGGCCAGCAGGCACATGGTCAGGACCAAGGTGAACTTGCGGCCGTAGCGGTCGCCGATGCGGCCGAACAGCCAGCCGCCGATCGGCCGCGCCAGGAAACCGCCGGCGAACACCGCCAGCGTCGCCAGCAGCGCCGAACCGCGGTCAGACGGATCGAACAGGTTCATGGCCAGGTAGGCCGAGAACGTGCCGTACAAAGTCCAGTCGAACCACTCCAGGGCATTGCCCACGGCCGCCGCGCGCAGCGAAGCGTGGCGGCGTTGGCGGTCCTGTGTCTCCATCATTATTGTCGTCGTCATTTTTTTATCCGTGCTTGTCTCAACCCAGATGCCGCGCGAACCAATTGGCCGCGGCGCTGCTGGTGCGTTCGAAGTGTTCCGTATAGACCGAGTAGTGGCCGCCAGGCAGCAGCAGCAACTCCTTGGGCTGGTGCGCCGCGTTGAACGCGTCCTGCTGCAGGTCGGCCGGCGTCAGGCCGTCGCCGGTGGCGACTATCATCAGGAGCGGTGTGGGCGCGATGCGGCGCACGTACATGCCGGGTTCATATGCGCGAGCCAGTTCCAGCGAACGCAGCGTGACTTCGTTGACCCATGCCGGGCAGCGGCGCGCTTCGCCGGTCATGTAGTTGTAGGAATCCGGACCCGGATAGGCGACCGCCGCGTCGGGGTCGGCGTCGACCATGCGCAGTGTGGCCGGCGGCTGGCCCGCGTCGCGGGCCTCGCGATCCGCTTCGAACGCGGCCTGCAGCGCCTGCGCCTTGTCGTAGCGCACGCGCCGTTGCGCGGCCGAGAAGCCGCTGGTGGTGGGGACCTGGCTGACCACGCATTTGACGCGCCGGTCGATGGCCGCAACCGTCAGGGCATGGCCGCCGCTATAGCTGCTGCCCCAGATGCCGATGCGTTCGCGGTCCACTTCCGGGCGCCGGCGCAGATAGGAAACGGCGGACCGGAAGTCCTGGATCTGCCGCTGCGGATCGATCTCCTGGCGCGGCATGCCTTCGCTGCGGCCTAGATGACGGAAGTCGAAAGTCAGCGCGGCCAGGCCCTGGGCCACCACGGCGGCTGCGTACTCCTCCAGGTCTCCGCCCGCCACCATGGACCAGCCGTGCGCGAGCGCGACCGCCGCCACGGGACCAGCGGCATTCGACGGCAGGTAGAAGGTGCCGCGGACCAAGTCGCCCTCAACCATGAATTCAATCGGCTCTACCGATCCTTTTGGACCTGACCTGTTTGGCATAGATGGACTCATGCCTGTCTCCTTGTCGCTCATCAATGAGCTAAGCTTTTATGAACAGGTCGAATTCTGCCCATCGGGCCACGCGCGAACAAGCGCTATTATTCACGCCATCAATCGTTATTTCCGATTAATAGAAGAACTGTCAATTTCCCCTCAGGTGCCCTGAAGCCATGGATCTACGCCAATTCGATTGCTTTCTGGCCGTCGCGGACAAACTGCATTTCGGCCGCGCAGCGGAGGCGCTGCACATGAGCCAGTCTTCCGTGTCGGAGGCGGTCAAGGCCTTGGAGAAAACGCTGGGCGCCCCCTTGTTCGAGCGCAGCAGCCGCCGGGTCGCGCTGACGCCGCTGGGCGAAACCCTGAAGCTGGGCGCGGGGCCGGCCGTCGTCATGCTGAAAGCCGCGCTGGACGACTGCAAGCGCCAGGCCGCGGGCAAGCCGCGCCATCTGCGCATCGGTTTCCTGGGCGGCGGCTTCTACGAGCTATACCGGCCCCTGGTCTCGGAATTCAAGGCGGCGCATTCCAACGTGGAGCTGGAGTTCGTGGAACTGACCTACGTCACCCACTACGCGGCGGTGGCCGACGGCTCGGTCGACGTGGCGTTCTGCCGCTTGCCGCTGGGCGCGGACGGCCTGTGCCATGGGCCGATAGTGCTGCGGGACCAGCGCATGCTATGCGTCCCGCTGGACCACCCGTTTGCCGCGGCGACCTTGCTGGACCCCGAGCTGCTGGCCGAGGAACGACTGGTGCGCATGGTGCCGGGATCGGTCAACCAGGAATGGCAGGACTATCACTTTCCGCGCCATACCCCCAAAGGCAAACCCATCGGCGACGGCCCCGTGGTGCGCACCATCCGCGAAGGCATCGCCGCCGTGAACACGCGCGAGGGCCTGCTGATGCTGACCAAGCGCGCCGCCAGCTACTACGCGACGCCCGAGATCGCCTTCGTGGAGATAGACCTGCCCGCCATGCCCTCGGCCCTGGTGCGGCGGGTGGACGACCACCGGCCCATCCTCCAGGAACTGGAAGCCTTGCTGTTGCGCATTGCCGAGCGCCATGGCGTGGCGGCCTGACCCGGACCTCGAGGCCCGGATGGCCGCCGGGTTTCGAAGCGGATCAGCGTTGCGAATCCAGCGTTTCGTTGTTCTTCACCACTTCCTGCGCCTTCGCATAGCTTTCGATCAGCAGCTGGTAGGCCGGGAACACCTTGGTGTAGACCTCGGCCCACTGCATGGCGTCTTCGCGGTTCCAGGTCTTCTGCAGCTCGGAGGCCACGGCGGCCGTGTCCATGGGCACGACGCCAGCCTGCACCACGCGCGCCAGGGTGATTTCCTGCGCCATCTTGGTGTAGGTGCCCGAGGCGTCGATCACCGCGAACACTTTGTAGCCGTCGGCGACCGCGCTGATGGCCGGGAACGCCATGCACACGCTGGTGATGGTGCCGGCGATGATGAGCGTCTTGCGGCCGGTGGCCTTCACGGCGGCGACGAATTCGGGATTGTCCCAGGCGTTGATCTCGCCCTTGCGCGCAATGTATTGCGCATGCGGCGCGTTGGCGTGGATCTCGGGAATCAGCGGGCCGTTCGGCCCTTGCGGCACGGAAGCGGTGGTGATGACCGGCATCTTGGTCAGCGTGGCCATCGAGGCCAGCGCGCCGGCGCGGGCGCGCAGCTCGGGCATGGGCATGTCGCCCACGGTCTGGAACAGGCCGCTTTGGTGGTCGATCAGCAGCATGACGGCGTCGGCGGGATCGATGACGGGACGCTGGCCGTTGAAGTTGGCGGGTGCGGACATGGTGTACTCCTTGATTGAAAATCGACGGCGGTGTGCCGAATCAGAAGCCTTATGGCTGCACAAATAATAAAAATAGAACAAAATTGGCGAAAGACCCGTTTATTGTTATCAGAGTCCTATTTTTGGATGTAAAGGAACGCGATGCAGGACCTCAACGATCTTTTCTATTTCGTGCAGACCGTCGAGCACCAGGGCTTCGCGCCGGCCGGACGCGCATTGGGCATGCCCAAGTCTCGCCTCAGCCGCAGGCTGGCCCTGCTGGAAGAACGCCTGGGCGTGCGGCTGATCCAGCGCTCGACGCGGCACTTCATGGTCACGGACATCGGCCAGACCTATTACGAACGCTGCAAGGCCATGCTGGCCGAAGCCGAAGCCGCGCAGGAAGTGATAGACGCGGCCCAGGTCGAGCCGCGCGGCGTCATCAAGCTGACCTGCCCCATCGCCCTGCTACATACCCATGTGGGCGGGATGCTGGCGGACTTCATGCTGAAGTACCCGCGCGTGGTGATACAGCTGGAAGCCACCAACCGCCGGGTCGACGTGCTGGGCGAAGCCGTGGACGTGGCGATACGCGTGCGGCCGCCTCCCCTGGAGGACAGCGACCTGGTCATGCGCGTGCTGGCGGATCGCGGGCAGAGCCTGGTCGCGAGCCCCGCGCTGGCCGCCGAATGCGGGCAGCCGGCAACGCCGGACGACCTGGGAGCCTGGCCCAGCCTGGCGCTGGGCGCGCCCAACCAGGCCTACCGCCTGGAGCTGTACAAGCAGGACGGCCAGCAGGCCACGGTCTCGCTGGCCCCCAGGATGATCACCACCGACATGATCGCCTTGCGCAACGCGGCGATGGCCGGCGTGGGCGTGGTGCAGTTGCCCACGCTGATGGTGCGGGACCAGCTGCAGGCGGGACAACTGGTCCGGCTGCTGCCGGACTGGGCGCCACGCCGCGAACTGATACACGCCGTGTTCCCGTCGCGGCGCGGCCTGCTGTCGTCGGTGCGGGCGCTGGTGGATTACCTGGCGGAGCGCTTCGAGCGGCTGCAGGAGGACTAGCCGGTGTTGCGGATGAAGTACTCCGGCATTTCCGGCCCCCACATGTAGAGCGCATCCTCTGGCGGATAGTCGCCGGCCGGCCAGTCGTATCCGGCCGGCACGTAATCGATGTGGGCCGAGTACTCCCAGAACGATCCCCAGGGGTCGCGCACGTAGTAGAAGTAATTCGAACCCAGCGTGTGGCGCGCCACGCCCCAGCCTTCCGGGTAGCCCGCGGCCCGCATCTGCTCGGAGCCGCTGCCGACCTCTTCGATGCCCGGCACGTCCCACGCGCTATGGTGCCACCCGGGCGCGCGGTCCTGCACGAAGGCCAGCAGATGATGGTCCGAGCCGTGCCGCCCGTGCATGAAGGCGACGATATCGCGCGAGCGGTCCGACAGGTACAACCCCAAGGCCTGGGCGTAGAACGCCAGGCTGCGCTCCAGGTCCGTGGTGAAGAGCAGGACGTGGGACAGCCGCGTCGGACTGACCGCGGCCCTGGCGGACCGGCCCAGCGCACCGCGCTGGCCGGGCGCGATCTGCACGCACGCATTGCGGCTCTTGGTATGGGGCGTGGTCTTGGGCCCCGCCTTGATCTGCAGCAGATTGCCGTCGGGGTCCAGGCACCAGAAGCCCTCGCCTGCCGCCGCGGCGCCCGGGGCCGCCGCCGCCGGCCGCGCGCCCTGGGCTTGGGCCTGAGCCTTGATGGCCTCGAGCTCGTCGCCGTGGCAATTCAGGCTCAGGTACGCCAGGCGTTTGGGGCCTTCGCCCGCGATGCGCGCCCAGCAATGCTGGTCGCCGGCGCAGCGCAACTCCAGCCCGCCCGGGGCCGGCCGGACGTCCAGGCCGAACGCCGTCAGGAATTTCCCGGCTTCCGCCAGATCGGGCACGATCAGGGCGAAATGATCGATGGAATGCACGCCGTAGCGCGCGGCGTTGGCTTTGTTGAAGGACATGGCTCAGTCTCCCTTGGAACAGTGTCCGCTCAGGACAAAGCGGCTTCAGCCACCGCGCGCGCGCCCAGGCCGGCGCGGGCCCGCCGCCCCAGTATGCCTTGCAGGGCGTCCAGCAATTCCGCCGCCGCCCCCTGCTCATCCAGCGCGGCATGCTTGCGCCAGGCCACATGGCGATCCGGACGCACCAGCAGGCAGCCCGACTCCGACACCTCGCGCAGCCGCGCCCAGTCGCCGTAGATGTCCAGCACCTCGCAACCGGCTCCAATGCTGTACACGGCGATGTCGATGCCGAATGCGCTGGCGGCTTGCGCCGCAGCCACGCGCCAGACCTGGTCCGTACGTCCGACCAGCAGGGCGAAGCGCCCATGCCCGGCCAGATCCAGCGTGGAAATACGGCGCCGCCCCTGTTCCACCCAGGCATGCGGCAAGGAAGCGCCCGGGAAGGTCGTGGCCTGGTGATAGAGCTCGCTATCGCGCTCGGGCGGGCGGCGCGCACTGCCATCGGGCACGATGGCGGAAGACGCATACATCTGGCCAAGTTCGACGCCATGGCAGTTGAATTGGTAGTTCTGCAGCGCCACGGCCGCGTCCAGCTGCGCGCGGCGCTCGCGGCCGCGGTCGCTATCGCTGAACAGCTCATCCAGGTTGGCCCAGCCTTCCTGCGCCGACTGGCCCGGTGTGAAGCCGATGGCATCGGCGATGGCCTTCATGTCGTTCACGGACTTCATGGCCCGGTCCACCACGCCGCGCGCGACAGGCTGGCGCTCCTGGCTGTAGGTCTCAAGCAGGTCCGGGCCAGCCTGGCCCTTCAGGACCAGGGCCAGCTTCCAGGCCAGGTTGAAGCCATCCTGGATCGAGGTGTTGGTGCCCAGGCCGTTGGCCGGCGGGTGGCGGTGCGCGGCATCGCCCGCCAGGAACACCCTGCCCTTGCCCATGTCGCGCGCGGCGATGCGGTTGATCTGCCATTTATTGGCCGACTTCACCTTCACGGGAATGTCCGGCACCCCGATCACGGCGCGGGCGCGCGCCACGATGGCGTCCTCGCTCAGGTCCGGCTCGCCCTTGGACTTGTCGTACATGGACAGCATGATCCATTCGTTCCAGGGCCGCACGCAGACAAAAGTGCCGCTGCCGAACCAATAGCTGTTGCCCGGCTCGGCCATCCAATAGAGTACGCCTGGGCGGTGCTGCACATAGGGCGTCAGATCCACTTCCAGCCAGCAGCTGATGGCCGCGCCCAGGCCCATTTCTCCGTCGAATTCAAAGCCCAGCTGTTTCGCCACCAGGCTGTTGCCGCCATCGGCGCCCACGGCGTACTGGGCGCGGACGCGGATTTCCTCGCCGCTGATCGTGTCCACCATCTCGGCGACCACGCCGTCCGCATCCTGGGTGATGGTCTTGAGTTCGGTATTGAAAAGGAATTGCGCGCCATGCTCGCGCGCCGCCGTCAGGATGATGGGTTCCAACAGGTGCTGCGGGATGTTGCACATGGCGCAGGGGCTGGCCCTGTCATAATCGCCGCGCCGCTGGTCCCCGCCGCCCCAGGTTTGCAGGCGCGCCAACTCCTTGCCCGCAAAGCTGGTGGCCCAGACGTTGTTCAGCATCAGCGCGTTGGGCGTGGCCTGCGCCCGCACCCGGTCCTCGATGCCCAGGTCGCGCATGACTTCGATGGTGCGCTGGTTGGTGATGTGCGCGCGCGGCGAATTGGCGGTGCCCGGGTAACGGGTGATGGCCAGGGTCTGGATGCCGTACTTGGCCAGCAGGGCCGTCGCCGCCAGGCCGGCGGGCCCGGCCCCGACCACGAGGACGGGGATCTCGATTTCCTTCATGTCTCTCTCCAAATTCCTGCCAGGGCCGCTTCGGCCGGCCTCTGGCGGTATCCAATGCTGTTCTTGCCCCGCGCCTGGCGCTAGCGCTCCAAGGCAATGGGATTGCGCAAGGTGCCCACGCCTTCGATCGATACTTCGCAGACGTCGCCGTCCTGCATCAGCAGGCGCGGCTGGCGCGCCCAGCCCACGCCCGACGGCGTGCCGGCCACGATGACATCGCCCGCTTCCAGCGTGAACGCCTCGCTCAGCAGCGCAATCAGGGTGGCCACGTCGAAAACCATGTCGCGCGTGTTGGCCGATTGCACCACCTTGCCGTTCAGCCTGGTTTCCAACGCCAGGCCCGCGCCGCCCGGCGGCAGTTCGTCCGCGGTGACCAGCGCGGGACCGAAACCGCCGGTGCCGTCGAAGTTCTTGCCGACCGTCCACTGGGGCGACTTGAACTGGTATTCACGTACCGAACCGTCATTGAAGACCGAATAGCCCGCCACGTGCTTGAGCGCATCCTCCTTGCTGATGTAGCGCCCGCCGCCTGACAGCACCACGGCCAACTCGCCTTCGTAATCCAGGGAATCGGAGGACTTGGGGCGGATCATGGGCTGTTCATGCGCGATCAGGCTGCTGTTGAAGCGGTTGAACACCGTGGGGTACGCGGGCTGCTCGAATTTGCTTTCCGCAGTGTGGTCCAGATAGTTCAGACCGATGCAGATGATCTTTCCAGGATTGGCCAGCGGCGGCAGGTATTGGATTTCCTGCAGGGCGTAACGCTTGCCGGAGGCTGCGCGCTCGCGCGCGAATGCGGACAGGTCCGCCTTTTGCCGCAGCAGATCCAGCAGTTCATGCTGTCCGAGGCTGACCACCTGGTCGCCTTCCTGGATGCCGAGATGCTGCTCGTTGCCGTGGGAAAAGCGTATGAATTTCATGATGAGCTAGACGTCCTTGATGAGCGATGAAGCGCCGCGCCGCATCCGCGGACCGGGCGCCGGGATCAGGCGGGATGGACGCTGCGGCATGCCCGTCCAACCTGCGGATCAGTATAGGCATTTTTATCTACAAATCAATAAAAATATATATTTATTGGTTTGTCGATTTTGAGCCCGGCGCGTAAAATTCGGGGGCCCAACCCGGATCTGTTCTTTCCATGCCCCAGCCGCTCGCCATCGACCACGCCCCTGGCCATGCCACGCAGCAACCCACGCAGGCGTCGGTGCTCACCACCGCCATCCAGGAAGACATCATCGCCGGCCGGCTGCTGCCAGGCTCCAAGCTCAAGCTGAAGGAACTGGCGCTGCGCTACGGCACGGGCGTGAACCCGCTGCGCGAGGCGCTCTCGCGCCTGGCCACCACCGGCTTCGTCAATGCCGAGGACCAGCGCGGTTTCAGCGTCAGCCGCACGTCCCGCGAAGAACTGCTGGACATCACCCAGACCCGCCAACGCATCGAGTCCGACGCGTTGCGCGCCTCCATCGCCAATGGCGACATTGAATGGGAAGGACGGGTGCTGGCGGCCCTGCACCGACTCAACCGCCAGGCGATGATGCTGGCGGATCCCGCCGGCCTGAACCCCGCGTGGGAACTGGCGCACGATGCCTTCCACGAAGCCCTGCTGTCGGCCTGCCCCTCGCGCTGGAGCATGCGGTTTTCCTTGATCCTGCGTCAGCAGACCGCGCGTTACCGCAACCTCTCGGTCATGGGGCCGGCGGAGGCCGACGCCCGCGACGTGCAAGCCGAACACGAAGCCATCGCCAAGGCCGCGCTCGCCAAGAACGCCGACCTGGCGTGCGCCCTTCTGTCCGAGCATCTGCGCGTCACCACCGCCCTGGTGCTCGAACACGCCGATCGCCTGGGGAACGCGCGCTAGGGTCTTTGCGGCTGCCAGTCCGCGGCGCTCAACGCCAACCGGAACCCGACATTGGACGCGCTGCTGTAGGGATCCTGGCCCTGCCTCGCGCTGACCCGGTAGCCTTCGCAATAGTCTTCGCTGCACAGGAAAGAGCCGCCGCGGATGACGCGCTTGGGCGCCTCGGGCCTGACCATGGCGGGATCGTAGGGGGCGGCGGGTCCGCCGGGATTGCGCACTCGCCGTTGCTGCGACTGCAGGCGGAACGCATCCGGCCGATACCAGTCGGCCACCCACTGCCAGGCATTGCCCGCCATGTCACGGACCCCGTAACCATTGGCCGGATAGCTGCCCGCCGGTTCGGTGCCCGGCATGACCTTGGGCGACTGCAGCGGAAACGCCAGGCCCGCGTCCCAGGTGCGCGCCATCGGCCTGCCGCCGGGCCGCAGGTCCGGGCCCCAGGCGAAGTCCGCCTGTTCCAGGCCGCCACGGGCCGCGTATTCCCATTCGGCCTCGGTCGGCAGACGCTTGCCCGCCCAGGCCGCATACGCCAGGGCGTCCTCGTACGACACCTGCACCACAGGATGTTCTTCCTTGCCGGCGATGTCCGAGCCCGGCCCCTGCGGGTGGCGCCAACTGGCGCCCGGCGCGAAACGCCACCAGCGCGCGTAGTCGTTCAGGTCCACGGGTTTGCTGTTGCCCACGAACACCAGCGCGCCTGGCACCAGTCCTGCGGGACGCGGCGTGCCCGCGGGCAGGTGCACGCGGATCGTGTCCCAGTCCGGCGTCCGCTCCGCGGTAGTCAGGTAGCCGGTCGCAGCCACGAACCTGGCGAAATCCCGGTTCGTCACATGGTCGCGATCGATCCAGAAGCCGGCCAGGCGCACCGGATGGGCGGGCCGCTCATTGGCCTGCGAGCGCGGGCTGTCGCTACCCATCAGGAAATCGCCAGCCGGAATCCACACCATGCCGGCGGGCCCGTGGCGGCCATCGCCCAGTTGCCCTGCCTGCGGCGCCGCGGCCGGCAGCAGATACGCCCCCGCCGCCGCAAACCCGCACAACAGCGCCGCCCCGGCCCATGCGCGTTTCTTCGGAAACATGGCCGGCTAGTGCTGGTCGACGATCTGGCGCGGCATGCCTTTGCGCCAGTCGAAGTAGTTGAAGAGCTGGTCCGCCAGATACTGCGTATCCCACTGGATGACGCGATTGGCCTTGCTCCAGGCTTCGTACTTGGCCGCCATCGCCTTGACGATTTCGGGGTGCCTGGCGGCCAGATCTTCGGTTTCTCCGCGGTCCGCATCGGTATCGTAGAGCTGCCAGCCGGCGGTGCCGAAGGGTTCCGGCAGCCAGCTCAGCTTCCACTTGCCCATCCGGTACTCCTTGTTCCCGAACAGCTCCGCGCCCCGCTCGAAGTCCGGCGCGCGCGCCGACGCCGCGCCGCCGTCCAGCACCTTGAGGAACGACTCGCCCTTCAGCGGTTCCAGCGGCACGCCCTGGCGCGAGTCGCCGCGCACCGCGCCCGTCATGGCCGTCACCGTCGGGTAGATGTCCTCCACGCCCAGGTAGCCGTCATTCATCGCGCCGGGCCTGGCCACCATGGGAGCCTTGACGATCAACGGCGAAATCGTGCCGCCTTCGGTCATGACCAGCTTGAAAAGCTTGAAGGGCGCGGAACTGGCGTATGCCCAGCCCGGGCCCACCCCGGCGAACGACCCCGGCGCGCCCATGTTCTTGAACGAGGTGTCGAACTCCTTGGCAATCCAGCTGCCATCGGCATTGCCCGGGTAGAAATCCATATACGCGGCTGAAGGACCGTTGTCCGAGAAAAAGAAGATCGCCGTGTTCTCATACTGGCCGCTGCGCTTGAGCTGGTCGATGACGCGTCCGACATTGCTGTCCAGGTTGTCCACCATGCCGGCGTAGATCTCCATGACGCGCTCCTGACGGGCGCGCTCCTCTGGCACCAGGTCCTTCCAGGGCGTGAACAGCGGCGCCGGCGCGGACATGCGCGTGCCGGCGGGGATGACGCCCAGGCGCTGCATGTTCTCGAACAGCCGCTGGCGGTGCACGTCGTAGCCCTCCGAGAACTTGCCCCGGTACTTGGCGATGTCGGCCTCGGGCGCGTGCAAGGGATCATGCACGGCCTGGAACGCCAGATAGCCGAAGAACGGCTTGCCGGCCTGCTGGGCGGCTTTCATGTAATCGACGAAACGGTCGGTGTAGAGATTGGACGAGAACTCGCCCGTGTCGCGCGCCACTGTCTTGTCGTCCTCGACAAAGCGGGTGCGCGGCTGCACCGCCAGCAAGCCCTTGTTGTCCCAGTGGCTGCCACCTGGATTGATCAGGGCGAAGGAACGCTCGAATCCGCGCGCCCCCGGCAACTGCTCCGGCTTGCCGCCCAAATGCCACTTGCCCGCCATGAAGGTCGCGTAGCCGCGCTCCTTGAGCACTTCGGCCAGCGTGTTGACGCGGTCGTTGAGCGAACCGATGTAATTGCCGGGATGCTTGTCCATCTCCGGGATGCGGTACTCACCCATGGCGCCCATGCCGGCCAGATGATTGTCCACCCCGGTAAGCAGTTGCGCGCGGGTCGGCGAGCAGGTCGGGTTGACGTGGAAATTGGTGAAGCGCATGCCTTCCTGCGCCAGTTGCTGGAGTGCGGGGGTCTGGATCAGGTCCTGGCCGAACGGCTGGATGTCGTTGTAGCCCAGGTCGTCGGCCAGGATGATGAGCACATTGGGAGGCGGCGGGCTGGCAGCCTGTACTGAGGTCGCGCATGCCATGCCAACCGCCAGGACGATCGCGGAAAAGCTTTTCACTCTTGGTCTCCAGAAACGCGGCCGGCGGCCGCTCGGGGCCGTCTTTGCGGCCTGTCGCGGCAATTCTACCAATTTATATATTTTTTCTACAATAAAGATATTTATAGTTTTGTAGATTGGATTGAATGACCCTCTCCGGGAAATAGGACTTTCCTGGCGCAGGCGTCGCCAGCCAGGTCAGGCTCAAGGCCCGGACCAGCGTGCCTGCCGATGTGCAGCAGGTCGGCCAGCGTTCCTTATTTAGGACGCATCGGACGGCGAACGGTGACTACCGCCGCCCCTGCGCTTACCCTATCTTCCCCGCCTGGCTCCATTCATCGCATTCTGCGTCCGCGCGCGCCGGCCGCAGCCCAGGCAACTTGAACTTTCACCATTTCGCAATCATCCTGCTGGCCACGCTGGCTCTCGGCACCGCGCAGGCCGCCGCAACCGCGCTGCCGCCCATCGACCCCTGGCGCTATTCCGAGGACTACAGCTACCTGGACGATCCCGCCCAGCGCACCGGAGCCTGGGACGAGGTCGGCAAATGGATCCGGCTGGGAGATTCCGCGGCGCTGACCTTGGGCGCCGAATTGCGGGCGCGCTACGAGCGTTACCGCAACAACGAATTCGGCGATGCGCCGGTACCCGACGAGGGCTACCAGCTCTATCGCTTCCTGCCCTACGCGGACCTGCGGCTGGGCTCGCGGGTGCGCGCCTTCGGCCAGTTGAGCCTGACCCACGCGGAGCGGGATGCCGGTTCCATTGGTCCGCCGGATGACACCGGCAACGATGTGCTGCAGGCTTTCGTCGACATCTCCTTGCCCGGCGATGCGGGAACCTGGACCGCGCGCGCGGGCCGCCAGGTCATGGCCTACGGCAGCGAACGGCTCATCTCGGCGCGCTACGGGCCGAACGTGCTGCGCTCGTTCGACGGCGGCGCGCTCAGTTGGCAGGGCCAGGACCTGCGCGTGGACGGCTTCTACGTGCGTCCGGTGCGCAACGACCCGGACGACTTCAGCGACCGCGCCGATCCGCAGCGCAAACTGGCCGGCCTTTACGGCACCTGGTCCGAGCCCGCAGGCGCCACCGGCCTGGACGCGTATCTGCTGTCGCTGTCCAGCGACTCGGCCCGCTACAACCAGGGCAGCGGCCCCGAAACCCGCAACGCGCTGGGCACGCGCTACTTCGGCAAGCACGCGGGATGGCGCTGGGACCTCGAAGCGGTGTACCAGTACGGCAGCTTCGCCGGCGCGCCGGCACGGGCTTGGTCACTGGCCAGCGACGTCAGCTACACCTTCCGCGGCGCGCCGTTGCAGCCGCGCCTGGGCCTGAAAGCCAACATCATCAGCGGGGACCGCGACCCGGACGATCCCAAGCTGCAGACCTTCGCCGTCTTCTTCCCCAAGGGCAAGTACTTCGGCGAAGCGGGCCTGATAGGCCCTTCCAACCTGATCAATCTGCACCCTTCGCTCACGCTGGACCTGGGGTCCGGCTGGACGCTGGGAGCCGCGGCCATCTTCTACTGGCGCCAGAGCCTGCGGGACGGCGTGTACGACGTGGCCGGCAATCTGCTGCGCCCGGCCGGCTCCAGTCGTTCGCGCTACATCGGCACGCAGGCCGACGTGGTGCTGGGCTGGGAGGTGTCGCGCCACCTGAGTTTCGAAGCTGCCTACTCGATGTTCCGGCCCGGAAGCTTCATCCGCGATACGGGCCGCGCCGAGACCGTCCATTTTCTTGGCCTGGAAGCGCTATGGCGCTACTGAGCCCCATCGATGACCGGAGACCATCCATGAAAATAACCACGACCCTCGTCCTCGCCCTGGCCGCCGCGCTGCCCTACGCCGCCCACGGCCACGATGCGGACCTGGTGCTGCGCAACGGCCACATCATCACCATGGACGCGGCAGCGCCGCGCGCGACCGCCCTGGCGATCCGCGGCGAACGCATCGTCGCGGTGGGCGGCGACGACGCAGTGGCAGAGCACATCGGCCCAGCCACCCGCGAGCTGGACCTGCAGGGCCGCACGGTGATACCCGGCCTCATCGACACGCACATCCACGCCATCCGCGGCGGCCAGACCTATACGTTCGAAACCTACTGGTACGACGCGCCCAGCCTGGCCGACGCTCTGGGCCGGCTGACGCGCGACGCGGCGCAACGCCCGCGCGACCACTGGGTCGCCGTGGTCGGATCGTGGCATCCGCGGCAGTTCCGCGAGCGCCGGGCGCCCACGCGGGCCGACCTGGACCAGGCGGTTCCCGGCCATCCCGCCTATGTGCAGTACCTGTACGACTACGCCCTGCTCAACAGCCGCGGCATCGAAGCGCTGGGCCTCGATAGCGCCGAGCCGCCCGAACTGCATGGCATCACAGTCGAACGCGACGCGCAAGGCCGCGCCACCGGCAGGCTGCTGGGCGGCATCGGCCCGTTCAACGCGCTATTCGCCCGCCTGAGCCTCACGGCTGACCGTGCCGCCGGCCTGCAGGCCTTTCTGCGCGCCATGAACGCGCGCGGGCTGACGGGCTTCATCGATCCGTCGGCCGGCGCCGCCGAAGCCTACGAACCGCTCTACGCGCTGCGCGACCGCGGCGCGCTCACGATGCGCGCCGGCTACCGGATCTCGGCCATGCGCGCGGGCGGCGAGGCGCAATGGTTCCGCGAGATCATGGCATTCCGCCCGCCGCGCCATGACGATGGCCAGCTTGCCTTCCTGGGGCTGGGCGAAAACCTGGTGTCCGCCATGAACGACGGCGTGCGCATGGGGCCGGGGTTCAACCCTCCGGCAGAAGCGCGCCAGGAACTTGCCCGCATCGCCCGCTACGCCGCCGAACGCCGCATTCCCCTGGAGATCCACGCCTACACCGATGATGCCGCCAGCGCCATCCTCGACGTGTTCGAGGAAGTCGGCCGCGACCACGACCTGCGGCCGCTGCGCTGGTCGATCGCCCACCTGAATACCGGCTCGCGGCGCACGCTGGAGCGCATGGCGCGGCTGGGGCTGGCCTATACGGTGCAGATGGGTCCGTACTTCGAGGACGAGGCGATACGCGCCGCCAATCCCAAGGGCGCGGAGCAGGATTCGCCGCCGGTGCGCACCGCGCTGGACCTGGGCCTGCCGGTCGCCGGCGGCACGGACTCCACCCGCATCGGCGTGGCCGGCGTCTGGCAGGCGGTCGAATACCATGTCCACGGGCTAGCCATCGGCGCCACCGTGCAGCGCGAACCAGACAACCTGCTGACGCGGGAAGAAGCGCTCGCTCTCTATACGCGCCAGGCCGCCTGGCTGGCATTCGACGAAGACGACCGGGGCCAATTGAACGCTGGCAAGCTGGCCGACCTGGCAGTGCTGGATCAGCCCTATCTGACGATGCCTGCCGACCAGATCCACGCCATCAATTCCGTCCTCACGCTGCTGGGAGGCAAGGCGGTGCACGATACCGGCGCGCTGTCGGCCGCGTCCGCGCGAGCCGGCAGGTAATCCGCAAAAGCGCGGTCACGCTGCCGACGCCGCAGCCGCGCATCGTTTCATACCGGTTCATGGTTGAGCGCGGGAACCGCCTCCGCTTTCTCGGAGGCTTCGCCCAAACGCTCCCAGATCGCCTCGGCCACCGTTGCCGGCGCGATGGCGGCCATGTCGCCATCCACGGTGGATTGAAGAGGATGGAGCCAAGGCACATAGCGCATCGCAGGGGTAGCCCCGAACAATCCTATGGTCGGCAATCCGTGGGCCGCTGCAATATGCATGCCCATACTATCGTTGGACACAAATACCGAACAGCGCGCGATCAATGCCTGACTCTCGCATATGTCCGAGGCCTGCCGTGTCGCGTCCAGCACGACCATGGACTCCGGCAGCAAGGCGCAAATCTCTTGCGCAATATGCTGGACGTCGCGGCCGCCCACCAACATGAAACGCAGCCCGTTGTCCCGCGCATGCAAGATCCGCGCCACCTCGGCGAACGCTCGGCCGCTATAGCGTTTGCATGGCACTGAGCCATTCAAACCGAATCCGATCATCCGCGACTGTGTCTGACACAATTGCATGGCCTTGCTGCTGGCCGACGCGGTACAGAACAGCGAAGGGTAACGCGGCTCATACTGGTAGCCCGCCTTGGCATACAGCAACGGCAGCCATGTATAGAAATCAGGATGCGGGGTCCCTTTGCGGCGCACCCAGATCCGATGCGTAAGCAGCGCCCCAAGATGCGGTTGATGCATGCGCACGAAACCGATGCGCTGTGGAATCCCCGCCAAGCGGGCCGCCAAGGCAACGTGAGTACGGAAGGTAAAGAAAAACAGGGTGTCGTAGGCGTGGTCCGCCAAAACCTGGCTCAGCCGTGCTACTCGTTCCCAACCTCGTAGTCGATGCTCTGATCGCACCGATACAACTTCCCGCACGTAGGGCTGAGCGCGAAACAGTTCCTGCGCCGACTCGTTTTGAGTCATCAGCAATGAAACAGTCCCTCCTGTTTGCTCGGCGAGCGCCCGGACAAACACCATGCTGAGCACGCCGTCGCCGATACCGCCGGAAATATAGATCGCACAATTGCGCGCGGTGCCAGACGAGACGGAGGGGGTTATAGACATAGCATCCAACAAGATATACCCACTGCTTTTTGAAAAATCCGGAACTGCAAATTCTCTAGCTTGGAGATACATCATTGGCGCCGTGGTCACGGACAGCCCGTGGGGGGCCGCCTGCAACACTGTGTTCGATAGTACACGGAATACGTTGTCAGTAAGCTAATTGTCAGGGTCTCCGGGCGCGGCGGCACGCTTCAGCTGAGAGTCGCCAGAACACTGTGACACGTCATGGTTACAGGGGTAGCGCGCAGGCCCTCTCAAGAAGAGAAAGTTGGCAAGGAATTGTGAGCGGCCCGACGCCAAGGATCAGGCCGCCAGTGCTGTCCTGTTCGACGAAGACGGCCGCGGCCCCGCAGTACACGCG